>CAVDWX010000001.1:0-2325 GCA_963612735.1 Gemmiger formicilis
GTTTCATTTTTGGTAGTTTCTTTTTTATTATTTCCAACTTCTAATACAAATGGTGCAAATCCACCAACTTTAACATCAACACTGACGGAAGTAATCGTTCCTGACATATTAGAAATATCACTATTTATACTCCATGTGGGTGTATTACTAATCGTCAAGGCACCACTCTCACTTATTGATAAAGAATTAGATGCTTCATACTTCCAAGTGATAGTTTTATTATCACTAGTTAGATTAATTTCACCCCCATTAGTGGACATATTAGTGTTAAGAAAATTAAAGTTATAACTAACTTCTTCACTTTCTCCTAGTACCACTGACGGCTTATTATTAGTAAACAAAGCAGCCACCAGTGGAAGCATAATAAAAGATAAATTTATAAAAGATTTTGAATGAAACTTCATACTATTTCTCTCCTTATGTCTTAAATTTAAGTTCTTTAGCTTTATCGTATCTTCTCTTAAATTTGAGCGCAAGAAGAAAATGATTCACAAATTTGTGAATAGTGATGTAAAAATTTTATTTTTAAATTTATGAGAGAGTTGTTCTTAAAAATGATAATAAAAATTTTGCTTTTTTATTATAAGAATGATTAGATATTTATTTATCTTCATTTAGGCAGAGTTCACTTCTTACTTTCATCAAGGCTTTTCCTAATAGATTTTGCCCTTTCCATTTATTGATATTAAATCGATTACCATCTTTTAAGGATAATCCGATTCCCTATATAGTGTCTTTAACAGCGCATTCCGCTAGTAAGGAGTCACCTCTTATTTCACTCCAAATAGAGTCATCATAATGAGAGACACTTCTTCCTAATGATTTAATAATATTTACATCATCGGTGTTCATTATCTTATTAGCAATATCTAAATCAGAAAAAGTAAGAGCTTTGATATGCATCATATATTGTTCAACGGAGGTATACGTAATTCCATCTATAACAAAATTAGATAAATACCAATTGCTTAAATATCCATTTTCTTCATTAGGATTATGAAAACATATAATATTCACTTAACATTTCCTACTTTACGTATTGCTAAATCAACATCTAAATCATGTAATCTAGAATAAACTTTCTTTAAAAACGAAAGAGGAATCTTGTTGATTAGTTCTTTACTTGAAACATTATAAGCCCATTGATAATAGGCATAGAATTCTTTAATCCACTCGGGCATAAACCCTTCCATAAGTGCACATTTTTAAAAACGGAGTGATCATGATTGAGAATTCTTTATAATCCATTGTATTTACATAAGCTTGGCTTTCATTTATGGCTTTGCTTGTCTTATTTATCATATAAGACTAGATGAATTTCTAAGTATCATGTTGAGGATAGAAAGTAGCAATACAATCAAATAGTTTTCCTTGATTTTCAAGAGCATCGTCTAAATATTCTTTGGCATATGCTTCCGTGTCTGAATCCGCAAAAAGAGGAGAGAATACCTTTATTACCTTTTCTCAACTATGTTCACTGATGGGCTTATTCTTATAATTTTATTAATATCTCTGCTTTTTCTAATATGCCAAAAAGCATTTCAAGAATAACTTTAGAAATGATTTCTTGCTCATGATTTGGTTCAGGTGCAGTTAATATAATCTTTTCGTAATAATATTTTAGCCTTTCTTCGTTTAAAAAAATCAAACCCAATTCTGGCATGTAGTCTCCATAATAAGATAAAAAATTTATATAATCTTTAATAGGTGCATCAATATTCGGTATCCTCAAAGGGTAAAAAAGAGAATAAATTTTTTCGACTTGATGGAAATTATTAAAATCCACATCCATTCTATGCATTAATTCCATTGTTGTTCCATTATAAACCGGGTAATGCTGTAATTTTTTTAACATCTCTTGAGTATAAAGTCTGATAAAATCATCGTAATCCATCTATCTATTCTCCTTTTTTAAATCGCAAAGTTTTTATAAATCTTAAGTAAATTTAATTTATATTATTTCGGACAAAATGTTTAGTGAAAAGACAATTAGATTTGAAATCAAATGCATCTTCACGTTTCATTTATACCACTTCAATAAATAGCTAATTTCTAATGTATGCTATATAACGTTTCTAGAAATTTAGTGAAGGAATAATAATTAGCTATTATTGTTTCTAATGGAGATAGAGAAATTAGTAAATCTAACGATAATACTTTTATTATTTGGTAAGCTAGTAGTAATCTCAGTCTTTTGATGTTTAAGCCTCATAAAAACTTTGATTATTTCATCTTCAACAATAAGCATATTTTTAAAGAACCCAAGATAAGCAAGAACAATATATCCATCGATAACTCGATATATTAATTTAACCGCAACAAAGC
>CAVDWX010000002.1:0-3296 GCA_963612735.1 Gemmiger formicilis
GATGATGGATGGTACATGATTAATCGATTTTCATCTTGGGATGGACCTTATTTATCTTACTCACCTTATGATTTTAAAAGTCAATTAAAAATAGATTCCTTTGTAGGACATCTTAAATTTGTTAGTTTTGATGTTAAAAGGGGATACTATTGTAAAGTCGACGCTTTCGAAAGACATTATTCTTTTCATTCTGGTTCAAATTATTCTTATTTTGACGAAACTGATATTTATTATGATGGCTCGTGTATTTTTCAAAAGCATCATTTTTACGATACTAAAAAAATAAAAGAAGTGACCGAAACATTTGGCAATGATGATTTTTCATTAAGTATTGATCTATCTATCGGGCTCTTTGCTGAATATAATTATTTAGATAAAATTAAAAGTGATTTGGATAATTACATATTTGATAGTTCATATTCTTTTACTCATTTTTATGACGTATATGATGATTGTTTATTGTCCGATACATATCAATTTGATGAAAATTATGGTATCACTACGATAAAAAGAAAGTCTGATTTATATTATTATTCTCGAGTTGAAACTATTGAACTTATTAAATTAAATGAAGCGCCAACTATTGTTGTTCCAACGACATATGATGAAACTTTATCCTCTATTGGACCTATAATTTTCTTAATTATGTAGATTACCTTCATTTTTTTATTAACATTTATAAATAAGGAGTTTTATATGTCATTTTTAATTTCAATGCTATTGCTTAGTTCTTCAATTATTAGCAATTTTTCTTATACCAAAAATAACTCCTTTAACGATGTTTATCATAGCCAACATATGGCCGAAAGTTCTAAAACAAAGAATGTTTTAAACAAGACGAGTACCATTTCATATTACACACCTGAACCTAAAAATGAGAAAGTTGGAGGTGATGCTTATGAATGGAATAATAATCCCGATACTGCCGTAAATCTAAATCCTGATAATTATTATACTGGTTCGTATAATGGCACATTTCACACTAAGATTAATAATCTTACGTTAGACACTTATGCAAATTTATATGATTATGATTATTTTTATTTTAAATTGTTGTATGAATCAAACGTCAGCCTTTTACTTACTGGATATAATTCAAACTATTGCTCTTTTGATTTCTTTTTAATGAAACTTGATTACCCAAGAGTCGATTTTGATTATACTGGCAATTCAAAAGCAACTCACGAACTTGTTAATTTAGTTGAAGACGATTCTAATGATATAACTAAAAGCTATAATGGAGTTTTAAAGCCTGGAACATACTATATTTTGTTACATTGTAAAAGCACTCAACCATTTGGTGTAGATATAAAATATGATTTAACACTCGATGTAATTAAAAAAATTAAAAATCGCGTCGATATAAGTATTACTGATTTGAAATTTAACAAAGATTTAGGAGGGGCGGTTTGGCTCGCTGATTATTTGCCGTTAGGTTTTAAAAACATTTTTATTCCGTACATAACTGCTGATTTTTATAATAGTCAAACAACAGGAATAAATGTTGAAGATTATGCTTTAAACGATTTGATGAACCTTTTTTTAAATAATGAATTTAGAGTTGCTGAATTTTATATTTGGGATCCGCATATAAAAATTGCCCTATCTGAAATTTTGCTTAAGACTATTGATATTATTGATGATCAAATATCTTTAAATTCAAAAATTACTAATAATGTCAACACGGTTGTTAATTTAATCGATAAGACTATTACTGTCACTTGCACTCTAATAAGTGCTGGTGGCAAATTGACTCCATATTCGACAATTATAAGCGTTGGTACAACTATAATTAATAAATCATTTCAATTCTTATTAAAATTTCTATTAAATACGTATGTATATACGAATATTCAAGTAGCTAAGGAATATCGCGATTATTTAGAAAAGATTAATACTGCTCTTGGCATTATTTATACAGACGATACACACCAAATGATATCAGATGATTATTTTTCTTCGTTTGTGCCGATTGCTTTACCGTGCTTTTGTACATTTACATCTTCAGGCAGTTCTTTAATTCCAAGTTCGTTTATACGTAGCGTTTCTTTTAATAACAATCAAAATAATAAAACTGATGATAATTTTATAGCTAGTGGTGATGTTATTCCTCATAGTCAATCTGGAAATAACTTCATTGATGGCGATATATACGCTATTACGTCAGAGACAAATTTGTTGAATCCTATCGATTCGCTTCAAAAAGTAACAAGCTATCCGTATTTAGAACCTTATATTGAGGAAATTACTTTAGAAGAGCCTGGTGCTATTGGAAATATTTATAAAAATGAATTTCATTGGTATAAGTTTGAAGCAACTAAGAGTAGTGATTATTCCTTTTATACTGTTGAACATTCATCAACATCGTCAACTGATGGTTTTAAATATGGGAGCATTATCGAGGTGTTTACGAGCGTAGTTGCTGGTCATTCTAATTTAGGAAGAATTAAAAAAATAGACGGAGGGTATTTTTCCACTGATGGTGTTCAAAAAGGTTCATATTATCAAAAACATTTGACTGCCGGAGAGGTATTATATTTTCGCGTTTCGTGTGGGGACATCTACTATCTTAATCATTCCATTTCTTTTGTTGCTCAAGATTATTTTATTACTAGACTCCCTCACACTCATGATTACACAGACAATTATGTAAGAGAATCAATGACAAAACACAGATCATATTGTTCTTGCTCGCTTTATATTTTGGAAGGACATATTGTTCCAAGTGGTGGAACTGGCCTTAGAAAATATTGCCTTTTGTGTGGCGGAGAGGCAACTGGCATTGTTGGACAGCTTTCATTAACATCTATTGTTGATGATATTGATTGTTACTTTTTCTCTAATAATAGTTATATTTATAATGGTGTAGCTTATTTATCAAATGAAGATATAACATTATTTGAAATGGGAATTTTGGATATTCCATGGCATTAAAAATTTGAAAGGATGAATTATGAATTTTAAAAGAATTTCTTTAATGTTTCTACTTCCTATAATTTTGAGCGCTTGCAGCAATGATTATAAAGATAGTTCGCGTAAAATAAGTGATTACGGCAAAATAAAAAATGATTTTACTGTAACTTATAATAATCAGTATGTACCGCAAAAAGGAAATTATGCATTCATAAGAGCGATGGTTTTAAATGATAATGACACTTTTAAATTTTCTAATATTCACATGATGGCAGAATTGGAATTTTATTATAGTCAAGAAGGACTATCGGCAAAGGCTAATAAATTCGACCTATTCATAGAAGAATCAAGCGAAAGTAATAATATTATCTATACTACTATTC
>CAVDWX010000003.1:0-25982 GCA_963612735.1 Gemmiger formicilis
ATTCTTGTATTAATCCTGATACTCTTGATTCTTGTTAAAAAAGACTAGTCAACTCATAAGTTACTAGCCTCAAAAACGAGATTATCTTAACTCAAATTTAATGGATTGGCAATGAGCGGGGTGATTCATTTCACCCCTCCCAATTGAAAAAAATCTTGGTTCTATCGCGTTTTTACATTATTTAAAAATTTATAATCATTTTGATAAATATTGTTTAATGATATTAAAAATAAATTTGAAAATACTTTTATCTCAAATTTCTAAATTACATAAACAGAGTCTTTGCCTTCTTATATTTTTATTATTAGGAAAATTAAATTATCGTATTAATTGAAGTATAATTTGTACTTAGTTAAAATTATCACGTTTTGAGGTTACATTATGTCGGAATTATTTATTAAAAATCTCCATGTTACAGTTGAAGGAAAAGAAATTCTTAAAGGCGTCAATTTGACTATTAAAGAAGGGGAATGTGTGGCTCTTCTTGGTCCTAATGGACATGGTAAATCGACTTTGCTCAATGTCATTATGGGGCACCCGCGTTACAAGATCATCGAAGGTAGTATTTTTTTAGATGGTGTTGATTTAACGGAGATGAGTACGGATGAAAGAACTAAGAAAGGCTTATTTTTAGCACTTCAAAATCCAAGTGAAGTACCAGGCGTTATCAATTCTGATTTTTTAAGAGCCTCAGTTAATGCTAGAAGAGAAAAGCCAATATCAACTTATAATTTTTATAAGCTTTTAGATAATGCAGTTAAAGAAGTAAAAATGCCTTTTGATTTAGCAACTAGATCACTAAATGAAGGATTTTCTGGTGGGGAGAAGAAAAGAAATGAAATTTTGCAAATGATTCTTCTTGAACCAAAGATTTCTATGCTTGATGAAATTGATTCAGGACTCGATGTTGACGCGATTCAAGTTGTCGCTGATGTCATTAAAAAGGAAAAAGAAAAGGGAATGGGATTTTTAGTTATATCTCATTACGCTCGACTTTTTGACTTAATTAACCCCACTCGAGCGGTTGTTATGATTAATGGTCGAATTGTTTTAGATGGTGGAGTCGATTTAATTAAACGAATCGACACAACTGGTTATGAATTCATTAAAACCGAATTAGGCATCGAAATAGAAAAAGAAGAAACTAATATGAATGAAGTTTCTATCGGCAGTTGTGCGGTAAAGGAATTCACAAAATAAAATGGATATTTTTGCTAATAACATTGTTAAGTCTATTGATGATTTAGAAGTGAAACAAATCGATGCATCAGCATTGACTTGTAATGAAACTAAATATCTTTTTGACGGACAAAAATTATACATCGTTATTCGTAATTTAAAAGATGATTTATTCTTGGATTTTCAGCTCATTAATAACTCACAAATTGTATTGTCTTTTTTAGCTGATTCTAATTTCAAAAATGTCAAAATCAATGTAAATGTTCACTCAAATTGTTCAATTAACGTTCATTTTGCTGATTTTTCAACTGGTAAAAATACTTTAAAAGCGGAAATTAACCTTCTCGAGAAAGGTAGTAGTTGCTACTGGCATTTGGCCTCTTTATCCGCGAAAGAAGATAATAAAGACATCGAAGTTTCCATTAATCACTTATCAAATAGCACTATTGCAAGAGTGGATAATTATGGGGTCTGTAAAGATAGTTCTAAATTGACTTTTTCTGGTACTTCTTTAATTAAAAAAGGAAGCCATTCGTCTAAAACTATACAAAATGCAAAAATACTAGTTTTTGATAATAATACTATTGCTAAGGCAAAACCAATTTTAAAGATTGATGAAAATGATATTGAAGCAAGTCATGCCGCAATAGTGGGGAGAGTTAATGAAGAACATATGTTTTATTTAACATCACGTGGCTTATCTAAAACTGTAGCTCGTCAACTCATCACTTTAGGGTATCTAAAACCAATTCTTAAAGGTTTCCATTTAGAAGACGACCAAAATCACATTTTATCTTTAATTGAAGGGAGACTTTAATATGTACGATGTCTATAAAATTAGAGATCAATTCCCGATGATTAAAAATAATATTAAAATGCAGGGCAAACCATTGGTTTTTCTCGATAATTGCTCAACTACTTTTAAACCTTATTCGGTTATCGAAGCTATGAATAAATATTATTACGAACAAACGAGCAACTCTCATCGAGGCGATTACGATTTATGTTATTTAATGGATGTTGAAGTCGATGAAGCAAGAAAGACTATTGCTAATTTTATGAACGCTGATAAAGGTGAAGTAGTCTTCACTAGTGGAGACACGATGTCTTTAAATCTCATCGCTTTTGGATATGGCCTCAAATTCTTAAAAAAAGATGATGAAATAATTTTAAGTGTTGCCGAGCATGCTTCTAATGTTTTGCCTTGGTTTAAGGTGGCGGAACTTACTGGCGCTACGATCAAAATGATTCCCTTAGATGATGATGGAAGAATTACTTTAGCAAACTTTAAAAAGACAATTACAACTAAAACTAAGATTGTCTCGCTAGCGCATATCGGCAATGTCTTAGGTTATGAAATAGACGCTAAAGAATTTGCTAAAATTGCTCATGAATATGGTTCAATTATTGTTCTAGATGGCGCTCAATCGGTGCCTCACATCAAAACTGATTTTAAAGATTTGGATGTTGATTTCTTAACTTTTTCAGCACATAAGATGTGTGGTCCTACTGGAATTGGTGCACTAGTGGGTAAATACGAATTATTAGATAAAATGGATACTTATTTTGCTGGTGGAGGAAATAATGTTACCTTTTTTGAAAATGGGTGTGCTGAATATTTACCACCTCCCGCTAAATTTGAAGCAGGAACATTAAACCTTGCGGGTATCATGGGCTTTAAAGCTGCCATAGAATTTCTTTCATCTATTGGATTAGATAATATTCATCAGCACGAATTAGAACTCCATGATTATTTGATGTCTAAATTAGAAGGCCATGATGACATTATCATTTATAACAAAAAGGCACGTGGTTCGATTCTATGCTTTAATCGTAAAGATGTCTTCTCTCAGGATGAAGCTACTTTACTTAATTCAAAAGGTATTGCTATAAGAAGCGGAGAACACTGCGCTAAAATGTTAAAGGTGTTTTTAGGAATTCATTCGACATGTCGTATGTCGACATATTTATATACATCAAAAGAAGATATCGATATTTTCGTTGATGCTTTACTTTTTGGAGGTGATATTCTCGATGCCTATTTCTCTAACTAACGATATGATGCGCTCCATCATTATGGATCATTATTCCAACCCTATTAATAAACACAAACCTAGTGACGATACATATCAAAAAGTACACATGCATTCTGACAATTGTATCGATGATTTGGATATTTATATGAAGATCAAAGATGATATTATTACTGATGCTTGCTTTGATGGGGTGGCTTGTACTATTTCAACGGCGAGCACGGATATCATGTGTGAATTATTAAAAGGTAAGAATAAAGAAGAAGGCTTATATATCATTGATCAATACATCCATATGATTCATGAAGAGCCATATGATGAGAATGTATTGGAAGAAGCTTTAGCGTTTATTAATACTTCTAAACAAGCAGCAAGAATTAGATGTGCGACTATTGGATGGGATGCCGCGGATAAGATATTAAAGGATGAACATGGAAAATAAAAAAGTAACGTTTCAAGAAGAAGAATCTCGTTATGATTTCATCGACGAGGATGTCTCCGTTTTATCAACTGGAGTAGGATTATCAGAAGAAGTTGTAAGAGAAATTTCACGATTAAAAAATGAACCTGAATGGATGCTTAATTTTCGGCTCAAAGCTTTAGAAGCATTCTTTAAGATGGATCTTCCTAATTTTGGTCCAGACTTATCTTCTTTAGATTTTAATTCATATACTTATTTCCGTCGACCCTCCAAAAAAGAAGCTAGCAATTGGGAAGAAGTACCAGAAACCATCAAAAACACATTTACTAAACTTGGTATTCCTGAAGCTGAACAAAAATATTTAGCGGGTGTTTCTACTCAATACGAATCTGAAGTTGTCTATCATAACATGCTTAAAGAGATTGAAGAAAAAGGCGTTATCTTTCTTTCAACAGATATGGCTTTAAAATTATATCCAGATTTAGTTAAAAAATATTTCGGCACAGTTGTTCCGTATATGGATAATAAATTCTCTGCTTTAAACGGAGCTGTTTGGAGTGGTGGAAGCTTTATTTATGTTCCTAAAAACGTTCATTTGGATAAACCTTTGCAGTCTTATTTTAGAATTAATAATGAAAAATCAGGTCAATTTGAACGGACATTAATCATCGTTGATGAGGGGGCAGACGTACATTATGTTGAAGGCTGTACTGCACCGACATATAGTAAAGAATCTTTACACGCTGCAGTAGTGGAAATCATTATTCATAAAAACGCTAGATGCCGCTACTCTACGGTTCAAAACTGGTCCACTAATATTGTTAATCTTGTCACAAAACGAGCATATTGTTATGAAAATGCCCAAATGGAATGGATTGATGGAAATATTGGAAGCCAATTAAATATGAAATATCCGGCATGTATTCTTGCTGGCGAAGGAGCAAAAGGAACTTGTATTTCGATTGCAGTAGCGGGTAAAAATCAAGAACAAGATGCTGGAGCGAGAATGATCCATTTAGCACCAAATACCACTAGTAGGATTATTTCTAAATCTATAGTTAAGAATGGTGGTATTGCTAATTATCGAGGTACTGTTCGACTTGGGCCTAAAGCCACTAATGCTAGAAGCCATGTTGAATGTGATACTTTAATACTAGATCATCAATCAAGTTCAGATACTATTCCTACCAATGAAGTTAAAAATAATTCATCATATATTGAACACGAAGCAACGGTTAGTAAAATCAATGAAGATCAATTATTTTATTTGATGTCTCGTGGATTAAGTGAAGCGGAAGCGACACAGATGATTATCATGGGATTTATTGAACCATTCTCAAAAGAATTACCGATGGAATATGCTGTCGAACTCAACCAACTCATCAAGATGGATATGGAAGGTAGTGTCGGCTAAAGATGGACTATAGTGTCATTGTTGTTGGTGGTGGACATGCTGGATTAGAAGCCGCTTTTGCATCCGCTCATATGGGCGAGAAGACACTTTTATTGACCCTTAATATTAAGATGATGGGCAATATGCCTTGCAATCCTTCTATTGGTGGTAGCGCTAAAGGAATCGTCGTTCGTGAAATTGATGCCTTAGGTGGCATGATGGGCATAGCGGCTGATCATCATTATTTACAAATGAAGATGTTAAACACTGGGAAAGGTCCTGGTGTACAATGTCTCCGCTCACAACAGGATAAATTAGAATATCCTGCCTATATGCAACAATTAGCGTTATCCACTCCTAACTTAGAAGTGATTGAGGGCATGGTTATTTCTTTACTTCACGATGAGCATAAAGTTTTTGGAGTTAAACTTGGTGATGGAAGAAGTTTTACTTCTAATGCTGTCATTTTAACCACTGGAACATATATGGAAAGTTATATTTTCCGTGGTCATAGTAAGATAAGTGCTGGACCAGATGGAGAAAAGCCTTCTTTAGGCTTATCGCCATATCTACAATCGATGGGAATAAAAACTATTCGATTAAAAACTGGTACGCCTCCTCGCATTGCCAAAGAATCCATAGATTTTTCTAAAGCCATTCCTCAACCTGGAAGTAAAGGTTGTTATGCTTTTTCTTTTGAAACAACTTCTTTTATTCCTGTTGAAGAACAAGAATTATGTTATTTAATTTATACCAATAAAAAAACGCACGATATCATCAAAGAACATTTAAATGACACTGCTTTATATTCAGGTTTAGTAACTGGTGTAGGACCGAGATATTGTCCTTCTATTGAATCTAAAGTAATGACATTTGTTGATAAGGAAAGGCATCAATTATTTTTAGAGCCAGAGTCAAGATATACTAATTCAATTTACCTACAGGGTTTTTCAACCTCTATGTCTGAAGAAATTCAAGATTTAATGATTGCAACATTACCAGGATTTGAACACGCTAAGGTTCTTAAATATGCTTACGCCATTGAATATGATGCGATAAGATGTGAAGAATATGGAGCAACGCTTGAAATTAAGAAGTGGCCAGGTCTTTATATCGGCGGACAAATTTGTGGGACTTCAGGATATGAAGAAGCCGCAGGTTTGGGCTTAATTGCTGGTATAAATGCATCATTAAAGATACAAGGTAAATCGCCTCTTATTTTAAGACGCGATCAAAGCTATATTGGCGTCATGATTGATGATCTAATTACTAAAGGTACAGAAGAACCATATCGTTTATTATCTTCACGTGCTGAATATCGATTGTTATTAAGACATGACAACGCTGATTTGAGGTTAACTGAAATTGGACATGATATTGGTTTAATTAATGATGAGCGTTATCAAAGATTTTTAAATAAAAAAGAAAATATTAAGAAGGTTATTACTATATTAGAACATACCTATTTAGGTAAAAGAAAAGAAATTTTAGAATATCTATCTTCTTTAGGATATGATGAATTAAAAGGTGGAATTTTAGCTTCTGAATTATTGAAGAGACCTTTAGTTAAATTTAACGAATTAAGAAAATTTATTCCGGATTTAAATGGTTTTAAATTAAACAAACAGGAAATCGAAGAGATTGAAATCATTGAAAAATACGAAGGCTATATTCTCAATCAAAAAAAGGAAGCAGAAGCTAATATCAAATTAGAGGAGATGCTAATACCTCTTGAGTTGGATTATTTACATCTCGATGGTTTGCGTTTAGAAGCTCGAGAAAAGCTTGATAAAAAACGTCCATTAAATATAGGACAGGCTTCACGTATTGCCGGGGTGAATCCCAGTGATATATCAATACTAATTATGCATATAAAGAGGTTAAAACATCATGAATGATAACCTCTCTAATTTAGACCTAATTAATAATGATTTTTCTTTGAATGATAAACAAATTTTATTGCTTGATAATTTAATTGATTCAACGCTTGAGACTAATAAATATTTTAATTTAACTTCTATTAATAATAGAGATGAATTTATCGATAAGATGATTATTGATTCTTTATTAGTTAATAAGTATTTTAATTTTGACAATTTGACAGTTTTAGATGTTGGAACGGGAGCGGGGTTTCCTGGCCTTCCATTAGCAATTTCTAATCCTAATGCTGCTTTTGACCTATTGGATTCAACGAAGAAAAAAATCGATTTTATCAATAATTTTATATCCACAAATAAGTTAGATAATGTGAGCGCTATCTGCGCTCGAATTGAAGATTATGCGCATGGTAGAAAAAGAGAAAGTTATGATGTAATCATCGCAAGAGCGGTCTCTTCTTTAAATATGCTTGTTGAACTAGTAATACCCTTATTAAAAATAAACGGTATCTTTATTGCTTTTAAGTCACTTAGATATGAAGAAGAAATTAAAGAATCTACAGTTGCTTTAAAAAAACTTAATGCTCAAATAATTGATATTAAAGAAGACTTGCTTCCTCAAAGTAGAGAAAAACGAGTTTTCATCTTTATTAAAAAAATAAAGCCTTCTTCATCTAAATATCCTCGTTCTTATTCTTTGATTAAGAAAAATCCTCTTAAATGAGATAATATATAAAAGAGTTATGAGTAAGATAATTGCCATTGCGAATCAAAAAGGGGGAGTGGGAAAGACTACAACCGCGATTAATTTAAGCGCTGCTTTAGCGAGTCTTAATCGTAAAGTTTTACTTATCGATATGGACCCTCAAGGCAATTCATCACGCGGATTAGCAATCGATATTACTTTAATCAATAAATGCATATTTGATGTTTTATCATCCGATTATGATATCAACGCTGTTATTAGAAAAACGTCAGTTAAAAATCTTGATTTGATCCCATCTAAATTGATGTTAGCTTCGATTGATACGGTTGCTGCTGGTAAAACTGACCAACCTTTCTATTTATTAAAAAATGCTTTATCTAATCTTAAAAAAGAATATGACTATATGATTGTTGATTGTCCTCCATCATTAGGCTTTCTTACTGTTAATTCACTAGTGGCTTCTAATAGTGTTCTTATTCCTGTTCAATGCGAATATTTTGCTATGGAAGCAGTAGCGCAAATTTTAGCTTCTATTTCTCGAATTCAATCGACATATAATCATGATTTAGGCATTGAAGGTTTCCTATTAACAATGTACGACGCTAAAACAAGATTAGGAACCGAAGTAGCAATGCAAATTAGAGGATTGTTTAAAGAAAATACCTTCTTAACTCAAATACCAAGAAATATTTCCGTTCCTGAAAGCAACGCTAAAGGGGTGCCAGTGACAGTTTATCGTCCCACTTCCAGTGGAGCGCTTGCTTATTTTTCTTTAGCTAAGGAAGTTATTGATCATGAAGAAAGATGATTCTTCACGAATTCTTAAAAGCGATTTATCCACTCTTTTAAAAAGGTTCTCTTCAACTGACGTTATCACTACTTTAGAAAAAGAATATAGTGAATCTATATCAGGGCAAATTAAGTTATCTCTCATCGATGATAATCATCTTTTAAAACGGGCTAAAGTTAAAGAAACTAAAATTCTTGAAGCGGTGGAAACTTTAAAAGAAAAAGGATTCGCCACCCCTTTATTAATTGTTCATAATTTAGATAGATATGAGATTGTTGTCTCTCGAGAATTTTATAAAGCTGCGAAACGATTAAAATATGATTCAGTACCTTGCACTATCATTAATATTAGTGAAGAAGAAATGCTTCTATTTTTAGCTACTCGGAATCGTGATGATAAGTCATCAAGCGTTATTGAAATGTCTCTATTATTAAATAAATTAGTTAAAAAATATCGATACAGTCAAAAAGATATTGCTTTAATCATTCATCAATCACGTTCACAAATTACTAATATTATTCGCCTTATTAAGATGCCAAATTTTGTTTTAGATGATATCACTGATGGTAAGTTAAGTTTTGGTCATGCTCGTGCATTGGCGAAATTGGATGAAAATGAAATGATTAAAATGCTTGAAAAGATATATAAAGACAATCTTTCTGTTCGAGATGTGGAAAGACTAGTTTATGAATCTAGACATCCTACTTTATTGAGTAAATGCAAACAATCATTGTCGAAGAAATATAAAGCCAATGTTTTGATTACTAATAAAAAAGTGATTTTCTCTTTTGATAGCAAAAAAGGTCGCAATAAATTTTTATCCTCCTTAGGCGTTAATATTGAAAAGGATGATTGAAAGTTTATATAATATTTTTACTTCAGGGCAACGTGTAAGTCGTTACCGGCGGTATACCCCGCGAGCGGAAGCATGAACTTGTGAAATTCAAGTGGCGACAGTATAGTCTGGATGAAAGAAGATTTAATATTTTGGCTCTGAACGGAGCTGTTTTTTATGGATTCATTTGACCTCACTAGATTGGTAATTACTTCAACAATATTTGGATTAACTATAATTTATTTTATAAGTAAATTAATATTTAAAAACAATCCTTTTAACACTAAATTCATCGCTAAAACTGGCATATTTGCAGCGATTTCGATTATTTTATATATTGTTCCTTACTTTCAAGTACCTTTATTTTTCATGCCTAGTTTTTTAGAACTACACTTTGATGAAATACCGGCTTTGATAGCGGGATTTGCTTATGGACCTTTATCTGGAATAATTGTTATTTTATGCAAGACTTTAGTAAAACTTCCTATGACAAAAACATTAGGGGTTGGCGAACTAGCGGATTTTATCTATAGTGTTACTTTCGTTATCCCTGCTTCTTTAATTTATAAAAAGAATAGAAATTTAAAAGGGGCTTTTATTGGTTTAAGTATTGGAACATTAATTCAAATTATTGTCTCTTCTTTAATTACTTCATTTATTATTTTAGATTTTTATATCGCTGTTATGGGTTTAACTAAAGAAGTAATTTTAGCGATGTGTAAGGCAGCAAATCCAAATGTCACATCATTAGGGTGGAATTTTTTATTCTTAGTAGCTTTGCCGTTCAATTTTATTAAGGATGCAATTGTCGTTTTCTTAACACTTATTTTATATAAAAAAGTTCACACCATTATCGATAAAATTGGGCATGAAAAAAACTAGGCGAACCTAGTTTTTTCTTTATTTTTACTCTTCTTCAGAGATTGCACCAACAGGGCAGACACTAACGGCTTCTTCTTCTGCTTCACCGGATATTGGTTCAGCAATGCCATCATCACCGATTTTGAAATCATCGGGATAGGTACCTGCACAACAGCCACAAGCGATGCAAAGACTTGAATCGATTCTAACTTTTTTTCTAGCCATCGTAATTTACCTCCTTAGGTTTTATGGAAAAATTATAAATGCAGTTAGGCTTATTTGCAATAAGTAATGAGATATTCTAACTAACCTTTGCATTACAACTTCTAATTATATTAGAATAATCCGTAAGAGGAAGTTATGCCGACAACGAGGGTTCAAAAGTATAAAAGTTATCGAAATTCATTAATCAAAGAAGATGCCCCTGTTTTAGAAACCCCCGTTACTAACTCCACTGCCAATAATAAAGAAAAGAAATTTGAATCAACTACTTCCACTCTTCCATTAGACGAAGTTATCAGTGCCGCTAATGAAGAGAAGGAAGAAGATGCTTTTGTTAAAAGAAGAAGACGCATTCGCTATATTAAAATTGCATCGCTTGCATTTGTTATACTTGTCATTATTACTTTGATTGTTATATTAGGTATTTATTTATTTAAATAGGAGGTTTCATCATGTTCATCACTATTGCCATAGATGGTCCAGCTGCAGCAGGTAAATCAACCGTAGCTAAAAAGGTCGCTGAAATTAAAGGATTTATATATATTGATACTGGCGCAATGTATCGTGCTTTTACTTGGTACTGTCTAAAAAAAGGAGTTGATTGTCAGGATGAACTTTCTTGTATTCAGTTAATTCCTGAAGTCAGGATAGATTTAAAACCAGGCCACCTTATATTTTGCAATGGCATCGATGTTACTAAAGAAATTAGAACATTAGAAGTTTCCGCTAATGTCTCTTATATTGCTTCTTATAAGGACATTCGTTTAGCTCTTGTTGACCAACAACGAGAGATGGCAAATCATGGTTCTGTCGTGATGGATGGTCGAGATATAGGAACCTATGTTTTGCCTAATGCTGATGTGAAAATTTATCAGATTGCTAGTGTTGAAACTCGAGCGGTTCGTCGCTATGAAGAAAATCTTTCTAAAGGGATTGAATGTACATTAGAAGAAATAGAAGCTGATGTAAGAAAAAGAGATTATATCGATTCACACCGAGATTTTGCTCCACTTAAACCCGCTCCTGATGCTGTTTGGTTAGATACCTCCTTCATGAGCGTCGATGAAGTTGTGGAAGCTGTTCTTGATATAATTGATAAGAAGATAAAAGAAAAGGAACAAAATGTCTAAAGGTATAGTTGCAATTATTGGCTCCCCTAACGTTGGCAAATCTACTATCTTTAATCGTATGGTTGGAGATAGACGAGCGATAGTGGATGATGAAGCTGGTATTACTCGTGACCGTTTATACGCTAAATGTACATGGCTTGGTCATACTTTTTCGCTTATTGATACTGGTGGAATAGAACTAAAAAACAAACCGTTTCAGGAACAAATTAGAGTTCAAGCTGAAATAGCTATCGATGAAGCGGATATCATTATTTTTGTCACTGATGGACAAGTTGGTGTCAGTAAAGATGATATGATGGTCGCTAAAATGCTTTACAAAGTTAATAAGCCAATCATCTTAGCGGTTAATAAAATTGACGAAGGTTATCATCAAGCCGATATCCAAGAATTTTATTCATTGGGCTTAGGCCATCCTTATGCAGTATCGGGGGCACACGGAATTGGCATTGGTGATATTTTAAATGAAATTATAATTAATCTTCCTAAAGGTGAAGAAGATATTAAAGAAGACGTTATCACTTTCTCTCTAGTGGGGAGACCAAATGTTGGTAAATCTTCTTTAGTAAACGCTATATTAAATGAAAATAGAGTGATAGTATCAGATATTTCTGGGACTACTCGTGATTCAATTGATACCCCTTTTGAAAAAGATGGAACTCATTATGTGGTCATCGATACCGCTGGATTAAAAAAGCGCGGAAAGATATATGAATCAATCGATAAATATTCTGCGATTAGAGCTTTGAAAGCGATTGAAAGAAGTGAAATTGTTTTGCTCGTAATTGATGGAAATCAAGGAATTATTGATCAAGATAAACATGTCATCAGTTACGCTATTGAACTACATAAAGCCATCATAATTGTTGTTAATAAATGGGATTTAGTGAATAAAGAAACGAATACGATGTCGGATTTTAGCAAAAAAATTAAAGATGAATATAAATTTCTAGATTATGCTCCAATTGTATTTGTTTCCGCTAAAACAAGATCAAGAATTGAAACTTTATTCGATGCTTTAAAGCAAGTTCACTCTGCCTATTATACTAGAATAAAGACTTCCTTACTTAACGACGTCTTACAAGATGCTCAACTTATGAATCAAGCTCCTAATTTTAATGGTGGAAGATTAAAGATATATTATGGTTCACAAGTTGCTAGTGCTCCTCCTACTTTTGTCTTATTTGTTAATGATCCTGATTACATGCATTTTTCATACAAACGATATATTGAAAATAGGTTAAGAGATACTTTTAATTTTGAAGGTACTCCTATTAATATACAAACGCGTGAAAGGAAACAAAAATGAAGATTGGAATAATCGGTTCTGGAACATGGGGAACAGCACTCGGACAAGTCTTAGATGATAATGGACATCAAGTTATAATTTATGGCAATAATCCTGGTCAAATAAATGACATTAACGTCAATCACCAAAATTCATTTTATTTTAAAGATATTAAACTCTCTTCAAGTATTAAAGCGACTTTAATTTTAAAGGACGCTATTGAAGATGCTGATGCTATTTTATTAGTGGTTCCAACAGCCGCTATGCGAGATGTTTTAAATGAAATAGTTCCATTTTTGCATAGTAAAAAAATATTTATCAATGCCGCTAAAGGATTTGATCCATCTTCTAATAAACGGATGTCTGAATTAATTAGAGAAGTTATTCCAGAGCGGTTTAGATATCCAATAGTCACTATTGCTGGGCCGAGTCATGCTGAAGAAGTTATCATTCGTGATTTGACTTGCGTTGCCTCAATTAGTTTAGATGAAGATGTCGCCTTAAAAGTAGCTAAACTATTTTCTAATAATTACTTTAGAGTCTATTTCAATAATGATGAAATTGGGAGCGAAATAGGAGTGGCTATGAAAAATTCTATCGCTATTTGTTCAGGTATACTTGAAGGGCTTAAATATGGTGATAATTCTAGAGCTGCATTGTGCACTCGTGGGTTAGCGGAAATATCACGCTTTGGAGTGGCATTAGGGGCTAATCCCAGTACTTATTTAGGATTGACTGGACTTGGTGATTTAGTGGTCACTTGCTATTCAAAACATTCTCGCAATTTTATGGCGGGTTATCAAATTGGTTTAGCAAATTCCGCTATTGAGTTTTTAAAAAACAATACGAAGACAGTGGAAGGAATTAGAACGACTAAAACAATATATGAAAAAGGTAAGGAACTTGGAATTGAGCTTCCTTTAATAAATTGTTTGTATCAAATTTTATTTAATGAGAAAAAACCGACGGATGTTATACCATATTTAATGGCTAGGCCATTAAAAAACGAGATGGAAAAGTAATATTTGTTTTTTTAGAAATGTGCTATAATATCAATAACGGAGGACACAATAGTCATGAAAAAACTTAACAAAAGAGATTTAATTGAACTCGTTGCTGAAGAAGCTTCTTTAAGCAAGAAAGATGCTAGAGATGCGGTTGAAACCACTTTCGAATTAATCGAAAAAGCGTTACTCGAAGGTACCGAAGTCACCATTACTAATTTTGGTGTCTTTACTCCAAAAACACGCGAAGCGAGAGATGGTACACATCCACGCAAACACACACGCATTCAAATTGCTCCAAAACGTTCTGTTTCATTCAGATTGTCTAAAAATTTAAAAGCCGATTTGAATAAATAAGGCAATTAAATAATAAAAGAGTGGTGATAAAGCCATTCTTTTATTATGCTTATCGATATGAAAAAACAAATTGAGCAATATCTTAAACTAGTTACGTTATTTAAAAATCATGGCTATAATCTTTTTTTAGCGGGCGGATCAGTTCGCGATTTTTTATTAAATTTGCCTTTAAATGATATTGACTTAGCTACTGAAGCAACGCCTGTTGATATTCAATCTTTTCTTCAGAAAGGAGATTATACTTTTTCTAAATATGGTGTTGTTAAATTAGAGATAAAAAATGTGGCTAAGTTTGATATTGTGACTTTTAGAAAAGAATGTAGATATAAAGATTATCGTCACCCAAGCAAGATTAAATTTATTAAAGATATACAAGTTGATTCTAGACGAAGAGACTTTACTATCAATGCAATGTATCTAGACGAACGATTTAAACTCATCGATTTTTATAATGGGCATAAGGATTTAGAAGATAAAGTGATTCGAACAGTTGGCAAGGCTTCTAAACGTATCAAAGAAGACCCTCTTCGCATTCTTAGAGCCTTAAGATTTTGTTTGGTGTATGGATTTTCTTTAGATGATGAATTAACAAAAGCTATTAAAAAATATTCATATCTTCTAGAAAAAATAAACCCAGAGAAAATAAAAGAAGAATTAAGAAAAATACATAGCTATGATGAAAATATAAAAGTAACATTATTTTCTGATTTTGGTCTCAAATATCTTTTAGATATGGTAAACTAGATTCATGATTACAGAAGCCCTTGATTTTAGATTCTTACTTATTGAAAATTACAAAAAATTGAAGCTTAATGAAGAACAGTTGGCTACTATTTTTGTTATTGATCATCTCATTTCTCAAGGGAATCCTTTTGTTAATGCTGATTTATTATCTTTAAAGATGACATTAGATTTAAAAACGATTGATAAAATTCTTTCTTTCTTGTTGGAAAAAGGCTATATCAATTATGTTACTAAAGGAAAAAAGACTATTACAACTTTAGACCCTTTAAAGAAATTACTATTTCGTGAATTTCAACTGACTTTAAATAAAGAAGAAGAGATGGAAAATTCGATAGATATTGATAATTCCATTCATAATATTTATAAAACTTTTGAAGAATTCTTATTACGACCTCTTTCTCCTGCTGAATTTTCTAAGATTAGGGAATGGGTATCTTTTGGTTATACCGATGATATGATTATCAATGCTTTAAAAGAAGCGATATCAAAAGGGAAGAAGAATTTTTCCACAATTGATAAAATTTTATTAAATATGATGGCACGTGAAGATAAAGAAAACGAAGGCCACACTCCTATAAATGAAGCCTGGGATCACAATTTAGAAGAAACCATTCGAATCGCTAAAACTCCTTGGGTTAAAAAGAAATAATGAACAATAAATGCTCATCGATAATTGCTTTTTTAGATGAAACTTTTCCTCATGCTCACTGTGAACTCAATTATTCCAAAGATTACGAACTCGCTCTAGCGGTCATCTTATCTGCTCAAACAACTGATAAAGCTGTCAATAATGTTACTAAATTTTTATTCGATAAATACAAAACAATTTCCGAATTAGCTAATGCTGATGTTGATTATGTAGCTGATATTATTCATTCATTAGGCATGTATCGAATTAAAGCTAAAAATATCGTTTTATTTGCTCAACAGTTGTTATTTAAATTTAATGGTGTCTTACCATCTAATGTTGAAGATCTCACCTCTTTGACAGGTGTTGGCAATAAGTCTGCTTCAGTTATTAGAATTGAAGTATTTAAGATTGATGATTTTCCTGTTGATACTCATATAAAAAGAATTTCTCATTTTCTTGGTTTGAGTAAGAGTAATAGTCCAGATAAGATAAGTGTGGATTTAAAAAAGTTATTTCCAAAAGAAAAATGGATTAAGCTTCATCATCAATTAATCTTCTTTGGTAGAACAATTTGTAAAGCTAAAAATCCAGGATGTGAAAATTGTAAATTACATGAGTTTTGCACTAAATTTAAGAAAAATAACTAAGAATTAAAGTATTTTTGATTAACTGCTTTTATAAAGTCAAGTCGCGGATTATAGCCGACTTCTATTTCAATTCCATTATCTTTAAAACATTGTAATGGTATCGATTTTCTTTCCCCATTTTCATAAAAGTTAATGACATAACTTGCATCTAATAAATAAATTTTATCTATAGTTTGAAATTCAACAATGAAGAAAGCTATACCACCATGTTCAATTACCTTTTTAAGATGATTGATTTGATGGGGATAGATATTCGATAGAGGGAAAGAAGCTCTATTTTTAGTGTTCTTTGCTTCAAAGTCGATATATTTGCCTTTATAAACTCCGTTATAGTCAGTGGTGGATTGTTTTTCAAAGTAGGCATCAATAATCCTAGCTCCTCTAGAATAATCAACTTTTACAACATTGATTGGAGTTGGCCTTTTCGTAATAAGAGCAATATTCTCATTTAAATAATATTCATTAGAAATATTGATATCTTCTTCAAGATTCATCCCTCGATTAGACGCAGATACAATTGTCTTTTTCTTGGGCTTATCATCTTTTTTATAAATTTCTCCATTTGGATATTTAATCATTTTAAATAATCCTTTACGTAATTTATGTATTGCTCATACGTGACATCTTTTCCGTTAGATAGAGCACTGATTGTTTTTCTAATTGGCTCGGGCAGATTTTGACATTTTGTTAATGCTTTAAGATATTCTTTAAGGACAATATCTTTTTTTGTAAGAAATGCTTGATATAAATTGGCTAAATTAACTGCATCCACGAGCGGGTCATGAGCTTTGCCTTCTTCCTTTATATTAAATATTTCTAGATAGTGGACAAGGGAAATACTATTACTTCCATTTTCCGCTTTGATGAATTCAGATAAGATTGCTTGAAAATCACAATAATTAGTTTGAATTTGGTGTGTGACTTGTTTTGGATATTTGATGTTATAAGCAATGGATTGATTGAGCATTTTTAAATCATTATTTCCAAATGTCATAAATGTACATTTTTTAAAGGCTGCTCCACAATATTTTTTTAATTCCAACATAGCGTCATTAAATAAAATGCCTTCTTTTGAGATGGTGGTACTATCAATGCCAGTTAAATTCGTGACATACGTTCCTATCGCATTTTTTGGAATGACATATCTTTTGATTGGAGCTTTTCGTTTAACTATTAATCCCTTTTTATCAAGTTTTACTAAAACTGCCCCATAAGCAATGATTTCATGGGAGTATTGGCAACCTTCAAAATCGATGAATAGTATGTAATGGTGTCCTTTTAATATTCGATCAATTTTCTTCATAAATCATTACAATAATATCATTTAATACCCTTTTTTCCTAGTGAAAAAAGATTGAAACAATCATACTCGTATACTACTATATTAAAGAGGTCTCTAATGATTAAATTAAAGCTCACTTCTTCTCAAATATTGGACCAAGTTTTTCCTGGCAAACCACGTGGCTATGATCCGCTTTCGGTTGACCAATATTTAGATAGAATTATTCAAGATTATGTCACTGTTGAAAGTAACGTCTTGATGATGAAAAAGGAAGTTGATGATTTAATTGCAAAAATTAAAGATCTCGAAAAAGAAAAGCGCAATCTCGAAATTGAGCTAGGCAAATATAAAAGTCGTTTTGCCAATATCAAAGAAACTGATAATGTTAATTCCGATAATATGAATTTGCTCAAGAAGATTAATGCTTATGAAAGATTTCTTTTTCAACACGGATTTAATCCTAATGATATTATTTAAAACATTCGGCCCGGACAATTGCTGACTTCGGTTAGAGGAAAGTCCATGCTCATACAGGCTGCGATGCTTGTAGTGATTACGCTAACGGAAAAAATAACGTTAGGCATGCAGGAGTGCATGACGGCGGAAGTTCACCTTCTTTGGGTGGTGAAACTCCTGAAAGTGCCACAGAGACGAGCTCAGACGAAAGAATGAGGTGAAACGCGGTAAACCCCGTAAATGAGAAACCCAAATTTGGTAGGGGAAATCAAAAGCAAGAATTGAATTGCGATTGGTAAGTACATCTTAGATAAATAATTGTCCTCGACAAAACATGGCTTATAGGGTCGATTACTCAAAGGAGAAAACATGAATCTACCAACAAAAATTACCTTTTCAAGGATTATTGCTATTGTTTTATTGGTCATCGCTTTATTTGTACTGTCTCTAGTAGATAATTTTCAAACTATCACACTTGGAAATACAGGTATTAATCTTGTTTTCTTAATAATTTTTATTTTCTTTTTACTTGCTAGTTTCACCGATTATCTCGATGGACATATTGCTAGAAAATATAACATGGTGACTTCGCTCGGCAAGTTCCTAGACCCAGTTGCGGATAAGTTATTAATTAATTCATTGGTCATATTTTTAATCGCCCCTAGTATATTTGCTTCCTATATTCCAAATGTAGAAAATGTAATGTCATTTAACATGTGGTGTGCCATTTTATTAGTGGCACGAGATATTGTTGTCGATGCTCTTAGATTTATTGCCGCACAGAAGAAAGTTGTTATTGCTGCGAATATCTTTGGAAAGATGAAAACCGTCTTCGAAATGATTGCTGTATCTGCAGTCTTACTCAATGGTTTTCCATTCAATTATTTTGATGCAAATTTTCCAAAAGGCCTTCATGTCACGGATTTTTTAGTTTATATTGCAACTTTAATGTCTTTAATTTCAGGCATTATTTATGTTGTTCAAAATAGAAAAGTTTTTATAGAGGAGAAATAAAATGGATTCCAAACAGATTAATGAATTATTTCGAAAATATGGTCGCACTCTTGGCTCTGTAGAGTCTTTTACCGGCGGATTATTTGCTTCTGATATTACTCGCACACCAGGCGCCTCACACTTTTACAAAGGTGGATTAGTGACTTATGCTACAGAAGAAAAGGTACGTTTATTAGGTATCACATATGAAGATATCGATAATTATGGAGTTGTATCTCAAGAAATAGCAGGTCAAATGGCAGCACATGCTCAAAAATTATTGTCATGTGATTACTGCGTTTCTTTTACCGGGAATGCTGGACCAGAGGCGATGGAAAATAAACCAGTTGGCGAAGTTTATATCGGAGTCGCCTTTTATCAGACTGTAAAAGTTTTTAAATTTAATTTAGAAGGAAATCGTGAAAAAATTCAGACTAGAGCGGTAGAATTAGCATACGAGATACTTTCCATCATTTTAAAAGAGATAGAAAATTCGTAAAAAATCGTAATTTCTTTCCTATTTATATAATGGAGGATATATTTTATGTCTAAAAATGAAAACGATTTAAATTTAGAAGCATTAGATAGTGCTCTAAAAGAAATCCAAAAGATTTATGGCAAGGGTTCTGTCATGCGATTAGGTGATAGACAAGCCGTTGATGTTGATGTCATTCCTTCAGGTTCATTACTCCTCGATGACGCTCTTGGAGTGGGTGGATATCCTAAGGGAAGAATTATTGAAATCTATGGTCCTGAATCAAGCGGAAAAACAACCTTAGCCTTACACGCTATTGCGGAATGTCAAAAAAGAGGAGGAAGAGCTGCTTTTGTTGATGCTGAGCATTCAATTGACCCGATTTACGCTCGAAACTTAGGCGTTGATATCGATGAATTGATACTTTCTCAACCCAATAGTGGGGAAGAAGCACTTGAGATTGTTGAAATGCTCGCTAATAGTGGCGCTATCTCTTTAATTATTGTCGATAGCGTTGCAGCTTTAGTCCCACAAGCCGAACTCGACGGCGAAATGGGTGATAATTCCGTGGGATTGCAAGCAAGATTAATGTCCAAAGCGATGAGAAAACTCGCAGGTATATTAAATAAAAAGGAATGTGCTGTTATCTTTATTAATCAATTAAGAGAAAAAGTTGGCGTGATGTACGGTAATCCTGAAACAACTTCAGGCGGAAGAGCTTTAAAATTCTATTCTTCCATCAGAATTGATATTCGTCGAACCGAAGCGATTAAATCCGGAACTGATATTATTGGTAATACATGTCGAATTAAGATTGTTAAAAATAAAGTTGCTCCACCATTTAGACAATGTGAGGTCGATATTATTTATGGGCAAGGCATTTCTAAACAAGGTGAGATTCTCGATTTAGCGGTCGAATACGATATTATTCATAAATCTGGTTCTTGGTTTGAATATGATGGAAATAAAATTGCCCAAGGCCGAGATTCAGCAAAACAATATTTAAAAAATAATCCTGAAGTGACAAATGTCATCCTAGAAAAAATTAAAGAATTAAAGAAATAATCGAATAATTTTTAGGAAGTCATGGTTTAAAAAATGCCGGCTTCCTTTTTTTATATTCTTTTTTATCCATAAGGAGTAAATTTTCCATTTTAAAATTATATTTTATCAACGTATAATATTTAAGTATCCAACGGGGTACTTACCTATATATTCTCAGTTGAGAACTTATTCATCAGGCCTTGCCTGTTATATATATAATGAAAACACTATCGTGAATCATTTTTAGGTAAAATTCATTTTCATAACGATTTTGTTATGATTTGCTAGTGAAAGGAAAAATACCATGGTTTTATCATCAAATTTTATGTCCGTAGGTTTTCCTATCATCATGTTGGTGGTCGGATTACTTATTGGCAGTGGATTAATTTATTTTGTCCCATTTTTTAAAAAACAAAGAGCGAATAAAAATGCTAAAAAGATTATTCGTGATGCTGAAATTCGCGCTGAGCACATCACTAAAAACGCCCAATTAGATGGCAAACAAATTGTCTTTGAAATGCAAACTAAAGCTGACAAAGAAATCAAAGAAAGAAAAGCTGAAATTACTGTTTTAGAAAATAAGTTACTCGCTAGAGAACAAAATATTGATCGACGTGATGCGGCACTCACACAAAAAGAAAATCTTCTCGATGAAAAGAATGATTTGCTCAATCGTCGCCTTAAAGAATTAGAAAAGAAAGAAGAAGTCTTGCAACAAAAGATTGATAGTATTATCGAAGAACTTCAACATGTGGCTCAAATGACCATTCAAGAAGCTCGAGATGAATTATTTGCGCGTGTTGAATCTAAATTATCTCGCGAAATCGCTACATTCATTAAAAATAAAGAAGATGAGGCACGTGAAACCGCTAATGAACATGCTCAAGAATTATTATCATTAGCTATCTCTCGTTATGCCCAAGAAGTTACTACTGAACATACTGTTTCAGTTGTTTCTCTTCCTAATGATGAAATGAAGGGTCGTATCATCGGCCGTGAAGGTAGAAATATTCGCACTATTGAACAATTATTAGGAGTTGATTTAATTATCGATGATACTCCAGAAGTTATTACAGTTTCTTGTTTTGATCCAATTAGAAGAGAAGTGGCTCGTTTAACATTAGAAGCTTTAATTAAAGATGGCCGTATTCAACCTGGAAGAATTGAAGAAATTGTTGAAAAATGTCGTAATGAAGTTAATGAAACCATTCATAAGACAGGTCAAGAAGTTGCCTTTAAATTAGGCCTTCCCCGTATTAATAAAGAATTATTAGATTATGTCGGTCGATTAAGATATCGTACCTCATATGGTCAAAACGCTTTAGACCATTCTGTTGAAGTCGCCTATTTAGCGGGCGCTATGGCAGCGGAATTAGGTTTAGATCAAAATCTTGCTCGTCGCGCTGGCTTATTACATGATATTGGTAAAGCTGCGGACTTTGAAATTGAAGGTTCACACGTTGAAATTGGTGCTCGTTTAGCTAAAAAATACGGCGAACCAGAAGTAGTTATTAACGCGATTGAATCTCATCATGGTGATACCGATGCAAAATTTATCATTTCCACTTTAGTGCAAGCCGCGGACACTCTTTCAGCCGCTAGACCTGGAGCCAGAAGTGAAATTTTAGAAAATTACATCAAACGTTTAGAGCAGCTTGAAGAAATCTGCAAATCATATGACGGAGTTTATCAATCATATGCTTTACAATCTGGACGTGAACTTCGCGTTATGGTTATCCCTGAAAAGATCGATGATATTGGTGCATTTAAATTAGCGCATGATATTAAAGAAAGAATTGAAAATGAAATGACCTATCCTGGTCAAATTAAAGTTTCAGTCATTCGTGAATATCGCGCAGTTGAAACCGCTAAATAATGGAGCTTCATTTTGAACATCTTATTTATTGGTGACATAGTTGGTGCAATTGGAAGAAGGATAGTGAAAGAAAAGCTTCCTTCTTTTATTGATAAATATAATATTGATTTTGTCATCGCTAATGGAGAAAATGTGACACATGGCAAAGGATTAGTTAAATATCATTATGATGAACTTGTTAATGATGGCATTGATGTTATTACTTTAGGAAATCATTACAATTCTAAAAATGAATTAGCTAGATATATCGATGGGGTTGATCGACTTATTCGCCCCGCTAATTTGCTTGATGATTATCCTGGAGAAGGAACAGGGGTATTCGAAGTCGATGGTATTACAGTAAGAGTTACTAATCTTCTAGGCAGTGCATTTATGAATGAAAATGTTCAAAATCCATATCAAACTCTCCTTGAAATTATCGAAAATGAAGAAAAAACCAATATTCACATTGTTGATTTTCATGGTGAAGCAACTGGTGAAAAATTGTCATTAGCTTATGCTGTCGATGGTTTAGTGAGTGCTGTATTAGGAACCCATACGCATGTACAAACTAAAGATGCTAAAATATTAGAGCAAGGAACTGCTTTTATTTCTGATGTTGGTATGTGTGGATTTAAAGATGGTATCCTTGGCTTTAGTAAAGAAACAGTAGTGGGAAAACTCATGTATGGTCGTAGTGGCAAATTTGATTTGCCCACTGAAGGCAAAGGATTATTCTCCGCTGTCGTATTAAAAATAAACGACATCAGTGGTAAGGCTGAAGAAATATTCCCCATTTATTATCAAGAGGATTAATTATGAAGACTAGATTTATTAATATCCCTGACCTTAAAAAAGCGATGAATCGTCAAAAAGAAGATACGGTTGTTATTTCTTCTATGCTTAATAATGTAGATGAGCTTTTGTCCTTATTAGATGGCAAAAAATATTATATTCATACTTTTGGCTGTCAAGCTAATGTTAGAGACGAAGAAACCTTAAAAGGTATGCTTGAAAAAATTGGAATGAATGAAACATCTGATTCTTCTCTTGCTTCTATCATAATTATTAATACCTGCGCTGTAAGAGAAAACGCTGAAGACAAAGTATATGGTGAAGTTGGTAATTTAAAAGCCTTACGAAAGAAAAATAAAGATCTCATTTTAGCAATATGTGGATGCATGGTCGAACAACCAGAAATATTAGATAGAATTATTAAAACGTTCCCAGAAGTAAATTTATTATTTGGCACTCACGAAATTCCTCATCTTTATGATTTGATTTCTATTTGTTTTAAAAGCAAAGAAAGAATCGTGGCTATTGAAAGTAAACAAGGTGAGGTTTATGAAAATCTTCCCGCTAAAAGAAATAATGAATTTAAAGCATACGTCAATATTATTTATGGGTGTGATAAATTTTGTACATATTGTATTGTCCCTTATACAAGAGGCAAAGAAAGAAGCCGCACATTTAATGATATATTAGATGAAGTTAGAGAATTAAAAAAACAAGGTTATCAAGAGATTACTTTCCTTGGCCAAAACGTTAATGCTTATGGTAAAGATTTAAATGAAGGTTATGACTTTGCGGATTTATTAGAAGCTGCAGCGAAAATGGGTATCCCTCGTATTCGCTTTACAACATCTCATCCTTGGGATTTTACTTCAAAAATGATAGATGTTATTGCTAAATACGATAACATCATGAACTTTATCCATCTTCCCGTACAATCTGGCAACAATGAAATACTAAGAAAAATGGGACGAAGATACACTAGAGAAGACTACTTGAAATTAGTTAAAGAAATGCGCTCTAAGATTCCTAATTTAATGCTCTCCACTGATATTATTGTTGGCTTTCCAAATGAAACTGAAGAACAATTTTTAGATACTCTCTCACTTGTTGATGAAGTGAAATATGATTCCGCTTTTACTTTTATATATTCTCCTAGAAAAGGAACACCAGCGGCCAAGATGATAGATAATGTTGACTATTCTCTTAAACAAGAAAGATTTCAAAGGCTAGTTAAACATTTAGAAGTTTCAATAAGCGAAGCATCTGATAAAATGGTCGATAATTACTATCTTATTTTAGTGGATGGCTTTTCAAAAAATAATAAGGAAATGCTTTCTGGATATACTGAAAATAATAAATTAGTTCATTTTAAAGGTGATGAATCATTAATTGGGAAAATTGTTCTTGTGAAGATTATTGAATCTCATACTTATTCTTTAATCGGAGAATTGGTGACTGACCCGATTATTCTTAAAACTTATGAATTAAAAAAAGAATTATTTAATGATCCCACTATTAAAGAATATTTTGCTATAAAACATACATATGAAGATAGTTCCCATCTATCGGAATTAAGAAAAGAAATTGCTCAACTTAAAAATGAAGCTAAACTCGATTTATGGAGAATTAAATTAGATGAATATAATAATGACCCACTAGTGGTCAATTATAATAATGCCAAGGATAACGTAAAGGAAATATTAGAAACTATCAAAAATATCATTGATTAATATGATGATATTATAGAAATATGATATATGTAATTGTCGGTCCAACTGCTTCAAATAAAACAAAAGTGGCAATTGAAATAGCGAATCGCTTAAATGCTCCTATCATCAACGCTGATGCTTTTCAAATTTATAAAGATATGAATATTGGGACTGCTAAAATTAGTAAAGATGATCCTAATTATAATAAGCATTATTTATTAGATTTACTGACTCCAGATCAAACTTTTTCCGTTAAAGAATATCAATCTATATTTCGTAAAACATTAAATGATTTATTAATTATATATAAAGATATTGTTATTTGTGGTGGTACGGGTCTATATATTAAGGCTTCTTTATACGATTATGAATTTTTAGATGAAGATGAAAACACTGATTATGGATTAGATAAATTAAGTAATGAAGAACTTTATAATGAACTAGTTTTATTGGATAAGAAGGCTAGTGAAACAATACATCTAAACAATCGTAAAAGATTAATACGAGCTTTAACATTAATTAAAAATAACAATGTTAAAAAGAGTGATTTAATAAATATTCAAACACACGAATTAATTTATAATAAAGATATCATTAGATTCTTATTTATTAACCCACCAAGAGAATTATTATATGAAAATATTAATAAGCGTGTTGAACATATGTTTAATCTTGGTCTAGTCGAAGAAGTGAAAAATCTTTTAAATAAATATAATCTATCGCTTACCGCTCGACAAGCTATTGGATATAAAGAAGTGATTGATTATTTAAATGGTTTGCTTTCTTTAGATGAATGTAAAGAACTCGTTAAAAAGAGAACAAGAAACTACGCTAAAAGGCAAATTACATTTTTTAAAAATCAATTTAAATGTGAGACTTTTGATGACTTTAATCAATTATTGAAGGAGATTTTTCATGAATAAAGAAAGATTTACTCGTTCGATAGGTTTAATCGGTGAAGATGTATTTTCTTCTTTTAAAGATAAAACCATTTGTATTATTGGATTAGGCGGAGTAGGTGGAACAGCTTTTGAGTCTTTGCTTAGAACTGGTTTTACTAATTTTATTTTAATTGATATGGATGTTGTCTCTGAATCTAATCTTAATCGTCAGTTACTTTATACTACTTTTGATATTGGAAATTCAAAGGTTGAAGCCGCTAAAAAACGGGCTTTAGTTATAAATGAAGAAGCGAATATCATCGTTTTAAAAAATAAAATTGATTTAGCAGTTGGTGGGGTTAGTTTACCTGAAGTTA
>CAVDWX010000003.1:25992-39556 GCA_963612735.1 Gemmiger formicilis
TTAAAAAATAAAATTGATTATGAATCCATTCATGAATTAGAAAAATATAAAATTGATTTTATCGTGGATGCGATTGATAACCTAGAAGGTAAAATTGCTATTAGTGAATATGCTTTATGTCATAATATTGCTCATCTTGTTTCTTTAGGCATGGCAAATAGATTTAATCCATGTGATGTTTATATTACAAGATTAGACAAAACTACAAATGATCCTCTTGCTAAGAAATTTAGGCATCTTTTAAAAAATAAAAATATTGCAACAAATTCTATTAATGTCGTTTGTTCTAAAGAATTACCTTTATCGTTTAATGGTAAGCTAAATTCAATAATGACTGTCCCTTCTAGTGCTGGACTAGCTATTTCTTATTACGTTATTAATTATTTTAGGGGGTAAACCTATGTTAAATATTTTTGAAATTGCGAAAAAGTTATCTATTGATGAGCAATATCTTATTCCTTATGGATATGATAAAGCTAAAATTGATTTAAAAATTAATGATATATTAACAAATCACCAAGTGGGCAAATTAGTATTAGTTAGTGCAATCACGCCTACAAAAGCGGGAGAAGGAAAAACTACGACTTCCATCGCTTTAACTGATGGCTTAAATAAAATTGGAATACACTCTTTACTTTGCTTAAGAGAACCATCTTTAGGACCTGTTTTTGGCATTAAAGGTGGCGCAACTGGAGGAGGAAAAGCTTCTCTTATTCCTAGCGAAGATATCAATCTTCATTTTACTGGAGACATGCATGCATTAACTAGTTCGATTAATTTGATATCCGCTATTATTGATAACCATATTTTTCAAGGCAATGAACTTCATATTGACCAGACTAGAATTTTATGGAAACGTGCTCTTGATATGAATGACCGTGCTTTAAGAAAAGTAACAGTTATGCTAAGTGAAAAGAAGGGCCAACCTCGTCAAGATGAATTTGTTATAACTGTAGCTAGTGAATTAATGGCTATATTATGCTTGTCTTCATCATTAGAAGATTTTACTGATAGAATCAATAATATTTTAGTGGCATATTCTTATGAAAATAAACCAATTTATTTGAAAGATTTAAAGATTTCTCATGCTGTTACTAAATTGATGAAAAATGCCATTAATCCTAATTTAGTTCAAACTTTAGAAGGTAATCCAGTTCTCATTCATGGTGGTCCTTTTGCTAATATCGCTCATGGATGTAACTCTTTGATTGCCACTAAGTTGGCCCTAAAATTAGCGCCAGTTGTTATTACCGAAGCTGGTTTTGCCGCGGATTTGGGCGCTGAAAAATTTATGGATATAAAATCACGGTTAGGTCATTTGAACCCTAACTTAGTGGTAATGGTGGCCACTATTAGAGCCTTAAAGATGCATGGTGGAGAATCTTTTGATGAATTAGATAATGAAGATTTAAATTCTTTAAAAAATGGATTTGCAAATTTAAAACAACACATGGAAAATATGGCGAAATTTGGCGTACCTGTTGTTATTGCTATCAATCATTTTGCCACTGACACCGATAAAGAAATTCAACTATTAAAAGATTTATGTTTAAAAGAAGGATATAAAGTTGCTTTTCTAGATGGATATTTAAAAGGTTCAGAAGGTTCTATTGATTTAGCTTATTTAGTAAAAGGTGCTTTAAAAGAAGATATAAGTCATTATCGTCCTTTATATGATTTAAACTTATCCATCAAAGAAAAAATCGAAAAAATATGTAAAGAAATTTATCGTGCGGATGGAGTTATTTATACTGAGCAAGCGGAAAAAGATATTCAAAATATAAATGATCTAGGCTATTCTAATTTGCCTATTTGTATTGCTAAAACTCCGCAGTCATTTAGCGATAATCCGCATTTATTAGGTGCGCCTAAAAATTTCAATATTACCATTCGAGAAGTAAGACTTTCTTCGGGAGCGGGATTTATCGTCCCATTAACGGGAAATATTATGACCATGCCAGGCTTACCAAAAGTTCCTGCTGCAGTTAAAATGGAAGATTTAAAAATTTAATTTTAAAAAAATAGGCTTTTTCTTTCCTATATATAAATAGAGGGAGAAAATGTCTAGCTACCTATTAAATAAAGTTTCTAAAAAATATCAAATCAACAATAACGAGTATTTTTATGCTTTAAAAAATATTACTTTTTCTTTGCCTTCTTCGGGTTTTATTAGCATAGTGGGCAAGTCGGGATGTGGTAAGTCCACTCTTTTAAACATTCTCGGTGGATTGGATTATTGTAGTGATGGAGAGGTTTGCTATGAGAAAAACGATATAAAAAAATTTTCATCAAAAAGGATGGATAAATTTCATTTCCAAGATATTGGCATTTTGTTCCAACATTATCATCTATTAGAAGATGAAACCTCTTTATATAACGTTATGCTTCCTAATCTCATTAGAGGCGATAAAGAAACTAAAGCCAAAGAAAATGCTCTTCATTTATTTAAGCAAATTAATTTTGATGAATCGTTAATTTATAAAAAAGTATCTCTACTCAGTGGAGGAGAAAAACAACGCGTTTCATTTTTAAGAGCGATAAGTAACTCTCCTAAAGTATTGCTTTGCGATGAACCTACAGGCGCGTTAGATTCTAAAAACGCTATTGTGGTAATGGATTTATTAAAAAAGATTAGCGAATCATGTTTGGTAATATTGGTGTCCCATAATCTCAATCTAGTTAGCCAATATAGTGATAGAATCATCACTTTAAATGATGGAAGAATAGTCGAAGATAAATTGCTACATAATGTTGCTTCTTGTGATAGACATGTTAAACATAAACATAAACATAATGAAAAATATATCAATCATCTTTTATCTAGCAATATTAAAAGAAGAAGAAAAAGAAATTTATTTTCAATATTGTCTTTACTGATTGGTTTAACATTTTCTTTATTATCCATCGGTTTTTCATTTGGATATAAAAATTCCATCTCCAATGCTTCCTTTAGACAGTTGAATTATGGTGTTTTAAGACTGAGTAAAGAGAAAGAAGAAGATATATCGGGCAGTAATATTAAAATCATCCAAGAAAGCAGGCCATCAATTCAAGAAATAAATCGCATTGATAGTGAGTTTAATGATTATCAAATCGAATTAAATTTCACTACATTAGTGCCAGAAAACGTTGAGGTAACAGACCAAGGTTATGCCATAGAAGATTTGCTTTATTCTCCTATCTATTCTTATAGTAAAGATTATATTGACCCTTCATTATTATTAGAAGGCAGCTTTCCTTTAAAAGATAGTCTTAACGAAATAGTTATCAATAAAAAAGCTAAGGAATTAATATATAAAAAGACTAAAAAAGAATGTATTAATCTTCTTTTAACTATTTCTTATTCTCTTGAAACATCTTATTTTACTGGTGATACCACTAATCCGGTAATATATGATGTTTTTAATTATAAATGTAAGGCAAAAATTGTTGGTGTTGTCGATGAATTAGAATTTTTATCTTCTCCGCGCATTTATTATTCTTATTCCGCTTTAAATAAACACCTGCTATCTACCAAAGTGAGCAATTTATCTACCTTTAAAAATGAAGATATTAGTTGGCATCAAAGAATTGAGAAAGTATCAAATAATGATTTACTTTCTTCTTATTCATATTTGATGTTTGCTCCGTTTTCTCGATTTGTAGAAATTGAAGACGATATCAAGATAATTAATAAGCCCTTATCCATTTCTTCTAATGCCATCACGATTAAAACGACTTTATTGAATTTGATAAATGCAATGTCGATGGGCATGAATATATTTGTTTTTATCGGAGTTATTGGAACATTTTTAATATTAGGAATTTCATCTTTTTCTTCCTACGTTGAAGATAAAAAAAGAAGTGCTATTTTATCATCCATGGGAGCTAGTAAATCTAGTATTAACTCTTTATTTATTTATGAAAATTTATTGTTAGGTATTTGTGCGACCGTATTATCGATTATTATCAGTTTCCCATTAAGCAAATTCACTAATTTTATTATTTATAAATTTACTTCATATAAAGATATGATTTATATTCCATATTCTACTTTTTTAGGTTATCGATACTTTTTCATTTTGCTAGTTATATTATTAACTTTTATTACAACATTGATTTTTACAGGTGTCCCTATATTATTTTCTAAAAAAATCTCAATAAAGGATGAACTTCAGTCATTATGATTTATATATCTCATCTAAGAAAAAAATTTAATAATAATTATGTTTTAAAAGACATAAATTTAAGCCTTCCTCGTACCGGATTAGTGGCAATTGTAGGTGAATCAGGATGCGGGAAAACTACGCTGCTAAATTGTTTATCGGGTTTACTCGCTTATGAAGGCTCAATAAACATAGACGGAACTTTATTAGAATCATTAAATGAAAAGGATTTAGATTCTTATCGGCTTCATAATTTAGGATTTGTTTTTCAAGATTTTAAATTATTCGAAAACGAAACCGTGATTAGAAATATCTTGCTTCCTTTTGAAATGATTTCTAATACAAATAATAAAAATAAAGTGCGGAAATGCAAAGATTTAATCAAATTAGTGAACTTAAATAGAAACATAAATTGCTTGGTTAATAAATTATCGGGTGGAGAAAAACAAAGATGCGCTATTGCAAGGAGCCTTGTTAATGATCCTAAAATCATCTTAGCGGATGAACCAACTGGTGCTCTTGATTATCAAAATAGCATACAAATTATGGAAGTCTTAAAAAAGATCAGTTCACACTCCTTAGTGGTGATGGTAACCCATGATTTAGAATTAGCGCATACCTACTCAAGTGAGATTATTCATATGAAAGACGGGAAGGTTAAAGAAAAGAAGGCGTTGGATACTAATGAAATTAAGTGTAATTTGCCGATCAGTAAGAATAGATTTTCCAATAAAAAACAATCCATTCCATCTGAATTTCTTCTTCATCATACATTTACTTCGATAAAGTTAAAAAAATGGAGGACGTTTGTTTGTAATATTATTACTTCGTTAGGACTTATTGGTGTTGGTCTTGCTTCGACATTATCTAGTTCTATATCCACTAATATAAAGAAAGCCTATTCGTCGATTATCGATAGCAACAAAGTCATCATTTCTTTAAAGGATAATGAAAGCAAAGATTATGGCAGGTATGCCGCAAATATGTATGAAGCGGAAGCCATTAAAGAAGAAAACACTGATTCCATCATAGATATTGGCGTTTGCTATAAAAAGAATTTTGATGTTTTCTTTAAAGATACAAATCATTTTTCTTTAACTTCTAGTATTTATAAATATGATATCCCAAGTCTCCATGCTCAAAATATCAACGATTTTAAATGGCTTGATTTAGAGGATGAAACGCTTTTTTATCCAAATAAACCTGACACGCTTAACGATGATGAAATAGTTTTATCACTAGATTATAAATTGCTCACTGAGATTTGTTATCAACTTCGGATTGTTAGAACTGTTAATTCATTAAGCGAATATTTAACTAGTCATGATGTTTTGTTTACATTTTTTGCCTCGAATTTAGATTGGGGATATGAAACTGAAGAAATATTCTCTTTAAAAGCATTTTGTTTGGCTAAGAACACTGAGATATATCATACCAATCACAAATGGAATCAATATATTTTTGAAGAGAGAATGAAACTTCTTAGTAGCGATTCTTTATATAAAACTGATTTTTATCCATGGACATTGAAAAAAATCTATTACTTCATGTGCAATAAAAATAGAAATAATTTCTTAAAAAATACTAAAAATAATGAATCCTATTCCCCTTTTCTTTTTGAGATAGCTGACCTTTCTTATTTTCCAATACGCTATGAAAATACTGACATCGATGATAGAAGAAGAATCTTATTTTTTTCTAACACACAAAATGAAATTGCTCCCCAATATATTTCATATTATTTAAATATTTCAAAAGCGATAACTAATCCGATATTTGGCTCTGCTAGTGGCTATGCTATATATCCCGATAATTTGATGATGGGATTTTCTAATCAAACCTTATTTTCATTTGATGAAATTGCGTTTAATGAATCGATTGATACGTTCACTTCATTATCGACAGAAACACTTCAAAATGTTTCTTTACCTGAAGGAGTAATGATGGGACATTATTCAAAAACTAAACAAAACGGAGTCGTTTTTATGCCAATTGAAGATGAGGAGAATGGTTATTCTTCTACTATTAGTTTAGATGAGATAGCCGTTTCATCGGGCTTAATTAACAATCTAGGAATAAGTGTACATGACGCTTTAAATAAAGATATTTATATCGGGAGCATTTATAACGATTATGTTACAGAAACAGGTTTAATTAAACGTAATTATAAAGTGACAAAATTAAAAGTCAGTAAAATAATTGATGCAACCTACAACGCTATTTATCATTATAGCGATTGGTCATTGTTATTTTTCCAATGTAAGTTGGGAATATCAGTCTTTGATCTATTAACCACTGATATTTCATTTGAATTAAACGATATTGAGGATAGTGTTGAAGTATTAGAAAAAATGAATCGCGCTTTTCCGAATTTAAAGGTGTCTAATCCACTTAATGATATCAATAAAAGTGTCGATGAAATATGTTTCTATATTCGTATAGCTTTACTCGCCTTATCTTCTTTAGCAACGATTATCTCAATTCTTTTATTATCGATGTGTAATTATCTTCACATCATCGAAAATTCTAAAGATATCGCCTTAGCAAGATGCCTAGGAGCAACTAGAAGAAATGCTTCTAAGTTTGCTTACGTTCATAGCGTGGTAATGACCTTTACATCGTTTCTATTATCGAGCTTTGAACTATTTATAACTTCTTTTTTGATTAATACAATGCTTGGCGAGAAGTTAGCTGTTAATTCATCTTTTTCATTTGACCCGCTAGCGTTACTTTATATGTTTATTTTGGCTCTATTTATATCTTTAATTTCCTCTTTTGTGATATCCAAACGAATTTCGAAATTAAAGCCTCTTGATGCTTTGAAGCAGTAGCTATTTATTTTTAATAAAAGTTCCATTATAATATGGTAGATTTGTAGAGGATTTAAGATATTATGGGATTAAAAGCTGGAATTGTTGGACTGCCTAATGTTGGTAAGTCCACTCTATTTAATGCAATTACTAATTCACACGTTGAAGCGGCAAATTATCCTTTTGCAACAATCAATCCAAATACCGGTGTCGTCAATGTTCCTGATGAGCGATTAGATTTTCTTTCTAATTTATTTAAGCCAAAAAGAACAATACCAGCGACTGTGGAATTTTATGATATTGCTGGATTAGTAAGAGGAGCTTCTAAAGGAGAAGGATTAGGCAATCAATTTTTAGCTCATATTCGGGAGTGTGATGCGATTGTAGAAGTGGTGAGATGCTTTAAAAACCCCGACATCATTCACGTCGAAGGCGAAATTGATCCGATTAGAGATATCGAAGTTATCAATCTTGAACTTGTAATGGCTGATTTAGAAACAGTCGACAATCGTATTTCTAAAATCGAAAATAAAGCTCGAATCTTAAAAGACAAAGAATCTGTTTTTGAATTGAACATGCTGACTGAACTTAAACGATGTTTAGAAGATGGTAGAGCCGCGAGAAGTCTTAAACTTAGCCCTGAAGATAATATTTATTGTGAAAATCATTTTCATTTATTGACGAGGAAACCAATTATTTATGTCGCTAATATTGGAGAAGATGATTTAGCGGATTTGTCTAATTCTATTTTTTATAATCAAGTCGTAGAATACGCTCAAAAAGAAGGTAGTTTAGTAATACCTGTTTCCTGCGAATTAGAAAGCATGCTTTCAGAACTATCAAACGAAGAAAGAACAGAGTTTTTATCTTCTTTAAAAGTGAACGAAACTGGATTACAAAAAGTAATCAAAGCGACATATAAATTATTGAACTTATCGACATTTTTCACTGTCGGTGAAGATGAATGCCGTGCTTGGACATTTCTTAACGGCATGTCCGCTCCTGAATGTGCTGGCATTATTCATACTGATTTTCAAAAAGGGTTTATCTGTGCTGAAGTTTATCCTTATGAAGCTATTCACGAACTTGGTAGTGAAGGAGCTGTTAAACTAGCGGGTAAAATACGAACTGAAGGCAAATCATATATTCCAAAAGATGGAGATATCATGTTTTTCAAATTTAATGTGTCGGGGAAGAAATAATGTATCGGATTGGTTTTTCTAAAGATATTCATCGACTTGTAGAAAATAGAAAGCTTATCATTGGTGGGATTATCATTCCTTTTTCGTTAGGAGAAGATGCTCATTCCGATGGTGATGTTTTGTTTCACGCTTTAGCGGAAGCTATTTTAGGCGCTCTATGTAAAGGCGATTTAGGCACACATTTTCCTGATAATATTAAAGATACGGAAGGAATGGATTCATCTAAAATAATTAGTTATGTCTATCGCCTTATAGATGAAGAAGGATATCAAATTAATAATGTCGATATCTTTATCTCTTTAGAACAGCCAAAATTAAAAGATTATATTTTAAAGATGAGAGAAAACGTTTCTTTTTTATTACATACTGACATCAATAATATTTCCATTAAGTGCGGCACTAATGAAGGCATGGATGCTGTTGGAAGTGGGAAAGCTATTGAGTGTTTTGCTTCCGTTTTGTTAAAGAAAAAGTAAATTAATATTGAGGGAAAGTATTTATTAGTTATAATAAATTGTTTGAAAATATGAATATTATCGATCAAATTAAAGTTAAATTAAAAGAAACGCTTAAAGAGCTAGGTGTTGATACCGAATTAAATGACATCATCATCGAAAAAAGTAAAGATCTCGCTCATGGGGATTATGCTACAAATGTCGCCATGAAGTTATGCCGATTGTTTAATAAAAAACCAATCGATGTCGCTAATCTTATCGTCTCTTCGTTTAATATGGATGAAGTGGATCATGTTGAAATTGCTGGACCTGGCTTCATTAATTTCTTTATGAAAAAGGACGCTCTAGCTTCTATTATTAAACGCATTATTTCTGAAGGCGATGATTTTGGTAGAGGCGAAGATAAACATTTTAAAATCGATGTCGAATTTGTTTCCGCTAACCCAACTGGTGATTTACATATTGGCCATGCTCGCGGAGCGGCAATTGGCGATTCTATTTGTCGAATCCTTTCTTTTGCTGGATATGATGTTACCCGTGAATATTATATCAACGATGCTGGTAATCAAATCGATCATCTCACTGAATCTTTAATTGAACGGTATAAAGAATGTTTGTCTCTTCCATTTAAACTTCCAGATGATGGATATCATGGAGAAGATGTCGCTATCATTGCTAAACAAATTAAAGATGAATTTGGCAATGATTTGCTTTCAAGAAGTGATTATTTTGAGTTCTTTAAAAACGAAGGAAAACAAAGAGAATTAGACAAAATCAAAGTAGATCTCGATTCTTTTGGTGTAAAATTCGATGTTTTCTCTTCTGAATTAGAAGTTAGAGGGAACGGCTCAATTGATAAGGAATTAGATTATTTAAATAAATATACGTATGTTCAAGACGATGCTACATTTTTAAGAACTACTGATTTTTTAGATGATAAAGATAGAGTCATTGTTAAAAGTAATGGTGACTATACATACTTCATGCCGGATATCGTTTATCATGTCAATAAGATGTCGCGTGGGTTTGATTTACTTATCGATGTTTTAGGCGCTGATCATCATGGTTATATTAATAGGATGAAGAGTGCTTTAATGATGCATGGCTATCATAAGGATTCATTAGAAGTTGAACTCATTCAGATGGTGAGATTTATTAAAGATGGTCAAGAAATGAAAGCTTCTAAACGAACTGGTAACGCTTATACTATTAAAGAATTGATTGAGGAAGTTGGAAAGGACGCTAGTAGATATTTCTTTGCGATGCGAGCGGCTTCTTCTCATCTCGATTTCAATATGGATTTAGCCATTGAACAATCCTCTAATAATCCTGTTTATTACGCTCAATACGCACACGCTAGATTATGTTCTATATTAGATTCAGCCAGTGACATTGGCATTGATATTAACGGAACAAATTTAAAAGAAAATAGCGAAATGTCTCTTTTAAAACATATAGCTGCATTCCCGGAATTAGTAAATAGTGCGGCGATAGAAAGAGCACCTTATCGAATTACAAACTATATTCACGAATTAGCGGAAAAGATTCATGCTTTTTACACTGAATGTAGAGTAATAAATCGTGACCAATTAGAGGTCAGTAAATCGCGTCTTGCCTTGTGTAAGGCCGCTAAACAAGTTATGAAAAATGCCCTTTATTTAGTGGGTGTTAGTGCTCCTACACATATGTAGGAAAAGGAGAACAAATTTTATGAAATCATTAATCGATTTAGCTTTTGATTACATCAGCGAGTCTAAAGAAGGCGTCTCGTTTTCTGAGATTTGGAATTATGTAAAAAATGAAGCTGTTCTTGATGAAGATGCTGTTAAACAAAAAATGAGCCAATTCTACACCAACCTTATGTTAGATGGCCGATTTGTCAATCTTGGAGACAATATTTGGGATTTAAGAAATCGTCACACTTTTGATAAAGTTCATATCGATATGAAAGATGTCTATAGTGATGTTGAAACTAGCGATGATGATGCTGAAGAAGTCACTGAAGAAGAAGAATACAATTCAGCGTTGGAAGATAATAAGAATGATGATAACGAAGGCGGATTCGGAGAAGACGAGGATCTTAGCGAAGATAATAACAATAATAGGAATGACTATTAATCATGTTTCATAAAATTCTCGAGTTGATTGAAAAGAATGATACAATCGTCATTTTTGGGCACATCAATCCAGATGGAGATTGCTACGGAAGCCAAATTGGCTTACGCAATTCTTTAAGATTAGCTTATCCTCATAAAAAGATTTATGCTTCTGGAAGTGGTCTTCCATCTTTTTATAACTATATCGGTGAAATGGATCAAGTTCCATTTGAAACAATTAAGCATTGCTTAGCAATTATAGTGGATGGAAATGATTTATCAAGAATGGAAGACGAACGATGCTTATACGCAATTGATTTTGCTAAAATTGACCATCATATCGACACCAATTCATTTTCTCAAGGTCCATTTGTGGTGGATACTAATGCTAGTTCAACCTGTGAATTAATTACTAAATTTATTATTGAATGCCACTTACCTATTGATAAAAGCATCGCTAACGCTTTATATCTAGGGATGTTAACCGATACTGGAAGATTTCAATTTGTTAATGATTTTGTCGAAGTTTTTCATCTTTCTGCTTATCTATGTGAACATGGAGCGGATCCTAAAACGATTAACTCCATTTTAAACGCTGTGGATGAAAAATCTTTAAAAGTAAAAGGTTATATCTATACCCACTTCATGAAATCTAAAGGTGGCACGCTATTTATTGTTTTTACTCAAGAAGAATTAAAGGAACTAGATGTTGACTCTAACTATATTTCTAGTTTAATTAATCTATTAGGTAACGTTAATGGATATCCTTGTTGGGCAACATTTGTCGAAACTCGTGAACATCGCCTTAGATGCGAATTTAGAAGTAGTGGGCCAGCAGTTCAACCAATCGCTTTAAAATATGGCGGTGGTGGCCATCTTTTAGCCTCGGGCGCGACCCTTAAAGAATTCAAGATGGAAACTATACTATCTATAATTAAAGATATTGATGAAGAAATTGCTAATTTTAGAGGAGATTGATTTTATGTGGGAAAAAGAATTACAAGCCGCGATTGAAGCTGGATTATTAGCTAAAGATAAAATTATGGAAATATATTCCACTAATTTCGAAGTGGAAATTAAAGATGATAATTCTCCTGTCACCCTAGCGGACAAATCAGCGGATAAAATTATTTCTACATACTTAAAAGAAAAATTCCCAACCCATAGTTTTTTAACCGAAGAAAGTGAAGATCATAAAGAACGCCTTGCCAATGATTTTGTATGGATTGTTGATCCAGTTGATGGCACTAAAGATTTTGTGGCTAGAGATGGTGGATTTACCACTAATATTGCTCTTGCTTACAAACATGAAGTTGTCGTTGGAGTAGTCGTAGTTCCTACTACTGGAGAAGTTTATTTTGCGAGTAAAGGAAATGGGTCTTTTCATCAAAAACCTGGTCAAAAGCCCGTTAAAATTCATGTTAATGATAAATTAGATGATTTAACTTGCCTTACATCTGTCTTTCATTTTAATCAGATTGAAGATGATTTAATTCATAAACATAATGATAAAATTAAACATGTCAAAAAACTTGGATCTTCATTAAAACCATGTACCATTGCCGCTGGATTCGCGGAAATCTCTTACCGCATGAGTGCTGGAACAAAAGAATGGGATACTGCTGCTAGTCAAATCATCGTCGAAGAAGCGGGTGGAGTTTTTGTTGAACCTGATGGAAGCCGCATCACATATAACCGCGAAGATGTATATAATCGCAAAGGTTATGTGATTGCAAATCGAAAGGAAAATATCTTACTTTAAAAAACTTTGGTATTTAATCCTTGCTAATAACTCATAAAAATTAAATGATTAAAGAAAGCAATCACCTTATTAATTTTTTTAATATCTTAATATTCAACAGTTTTTAAAAAAGTAAGAAAACGAGGAAGCGATAGCGTTAACTGACCAATAGAAACGGCATTAATATATACTCTTTTCATCAGTCTATCTCGATAAACACTATATGTATTCTTTTTATATGTGGTCCTAGCTATGATATTTTTTGTCGATTCAACTTCATTTTTAAAAGCAAGAAGAAATTTTTGATCGTTTTTACTTAATTCGTACCAGCATTTTATATAAGCATATTCTTGCAAATATTGGTCAACACAATTTAAAACCTCATTATCTATTTTCTTCTTTTTAGTTTCATATAAAACATATCCTAATACTTGATAAGCATATGCATAACCCTTTGTTAATTTGGCACATTCAAGTGCGTTTTTTTCTTCTAAACCTAGTAAAGAAATATAAGCGTTAGCTATGGCTGAAATGTTTAATGGTTCTAAAGTTATTTTAGGTGCACGATAAAGAAATGTTAGCGAATCATCATTTTTTAATTTATAAATATTTTCAAATAAACCAGTCATTAATAGATATATAGGGTAATGTTTTCTTAATAATAATTGAAAAGTTTGAACGAAAGGCTTTACAAAACTGTTGTTGACTACTTCATCAACACAAATTAATACTTTTTTATTAGCTTTTGATATTTTATTTAATAATGTTTCTAAAAGAGTAATAACATTTGTGATTGGCTTATCGCCTTTTATAGAAAAGGAGATTCCTTTAAAAGAAAATCCAAATGTTTTTCCCTTAATTAGACGATGTAATATACTTGAATCATATAAATTAGAAGCAAATTGATCTAACATATCGTAGGATGGAATTAATTCCAACACTATCCAATTTTTATCTTTTTCTAAAATATTAGATATAGCTGATAACATGACAGTTTTACCACTCCCTCTTACGCCTGTTATAATATAAACATTCTTTGTTTTTTCATTTTTAAAAGATTCTATTATTTCATTAGTTTGTCGATATCTAGATATATAATTTTCTGGCTTTTCGCC
>CAVDWX010000003.1:39566-74184 GCA_963612735.1 Gemmiger formicilis
TATTTTTATACTCTAATTTTATTTTTATACTCCTTTATACTTATCTCAAGTTAAATGTAAAATCCATTGATTACAACGTACTTAAATTAATTACTGATAATTAGAAAATTATAAGGTTTTAATAAAAATGACCCGAAATACGGATCAAATATAATGGCTGGGGTACCTGGGATCGAACCAGGGATGTCGGATTCAGAGACCGAAGCCTTACCGCTTGGCGATACCCCAATTTTGATTAGTCCGCTAAACGAACTTCGACAACGCCAGGAACTTCTTCTTGAAGGATGACTTCGACAAGCTGTTTGATATCCGCATCAGCGTACATGCAGTCTTGGCAAGCCCCATGCATTTTAACATAGACTATTCCATCTTCAAATTTGACGAATTCACAGTCTCCTCCATCTTTTCTTAAGAAATGACGTATTTTATCTAATGTTTGGATTATTAATTCTTCAGTGCTGTCCATAAATGTACCGAACAAAAATATATCACAACTATTCAAAATTGTTTAGCATGATGTATATTTAAAAAGATGAAACCTATTCGTACCGTCCTTATTTATTTAAAAGTTGATAATAAAATTCTCATGCTTTTACGAAACAAAAAAGAGCATGATTATAACGCTAATAAATGGATAGGAGTGGGTGGAAAAATTAAAGCTAATGAATCAATTTCTCAAGCGTTATTAAGAGAAACAAAAGAAGAAACTAATCTTCAATTAATTGATTATAAATATCTTGGATTAATCAATTTTATCGATAAAAACTATTTTGAAGAGATGTATTTATTCACTTCCTCATCATTTACTGGAACTTTAAAAGAATGCGATGAAGGAACGCTTTCTTTTATTGATTTAGATAAATTTGATAGTTTAGATTTATGGGAAGGGGATAGAATATTTCTTCCTTTTGTTGTTAAAGAAGAAGAATTTAAGAAGTTGACCCTCACTTATGATAACGGAAAACTAATTTCCTCTAAATTAATTAAATAATATGTATCCTCTGATTTTTGGTGCTATCGATTCGTATGTTGTTATGCTCGTCCTAGGAGTAGTGGCTTGTCTATTGCTATATTGGTTTTATGCTAAAAAAAGAAATGATGATATTAAACTTCGTCTCGATTTCCTTTTAATTGGTATTATTGCGATACTGAGTGGCATTGTTTTTGCATGTTTATTTGAAAATTTTTATGAATTGCTTCAAGATCCATCTTCTTATAAATGGACATGGGGTATGACCTTTTATGGTGGATTATTTGGAGGAGTTATTGCCTTCTTTTTGCTCTACTTCTTTTATTTTAAAAAGCAATATGGTCCTTATTTACAAAGAGTATTTATCATTGCTCCATCTTGTATCACCCTAGCCCACACTTTTGGTCGTATTGGCTGTTTTTTAGCGGGATGCTGTTACGGTAAACAATCGGATGCGTGGTTTGCTTTAAAATTTGTCACCACTAACACTAAGGTGATACCTACTCAACTATTCGAAGCTATATTTTTAGCAATATTAACCATTCTTTTTATTGTTTTAGCCTTAAAAGATTTTAAATATAGTTTAGTCATATATTGTCTTAGCTATTCTATTTTTCGATTTATTATTGAATTCTACCGCGATGATCCTCGTGGTGGATTCTTCTTATCTTTATCACCATCGCAGTGGTGGTGCATTGTTTTATTTTTAATTTCTATTCCATTATTTTTTGTATTACATAATGTTATTTATAAAAAGGAGAAAACTATATGAGAGTACGTATCAAAATATTAGATATGTTTTTAATATCTTTATTATTCATCTTTGTTGTCTCAATGCCTTTTGAAAGACTAGTTGGCGATAGAATTGATTTACTTTATGGATTAAGAATTGGTTTTTATGCTTTGTATACAGTATATCTATTTTATTTTTTGTCTAAATATAACTTACTAAAGGATTTAACTCGTTCTACGAATTGGAAAAATATTTTAATTTTGCTTCCCACCTTATTAGTGTGTTTTAATAATTTTATCTTCATTCTCTTTTATCAAAATTATATTTTTGTTTCCACCTTCAATCGCATTTATATTTACGAATTTGTGTTAACAATATTTACTGCGGTTATCGAAGAAATTATTTTTCGCTACATCATTCATAATCAGCTCAATATCAAAAATAAATTATTAAAGATTATTACTAGCGCTGGGATATTTGCTTTATTTCATATCTTTAATTTTTTAACTTCGTTTGATTTAAGCGATCTATTAATAATTGTCTACGCTTTTGGTTTAGGTATCATCTTAGGCTTCTTTATGGAATATGGTAAAAATACTTTTATTTGTATGGGGTATCATTTTTTATTCAATTTTATAAACACTAACTTATATCAATTTGTCTTCATTGGCCTTTATCAAGATATGTACCTAATTTATTTTTTAGTAGCAGGTGCAATTACTATTATCGTTAGCGTTTATCTTTTGCTCATCTATCTTTTCTATTTCAAAAAGAAAGATGGTGATGATTATTCTTATTGGTATAACTGATCAAATGTTAGATAATTAACGTATGAAAAAGCTCTATTACGAATTTATCAAAGACCTGAAAGTGAATATCATTTGTTTGATATCATCATTATTTTTAGGCGTTACAGTCTTTTTGTTATATTATTTTTTAAATGGTCCTCAATTGCTCATTGGTGCCGCAAACGCCGCTTTAATTTCTACAGCGGTTTTAGCCATTTTATTTTTCTTCCCGCTTCTTTCTTATTTTGGCACTTTTGATTTCATGTCTTTTGGTTTTTATTCCTTTGGATGGATGTTTGCTCCAAAAGGGACTAGAAAATATAAAGATTTATATTCCTATAGTCTGGCAAAACAAGAAAAAAGGAAGAATGCACCAAAGACTTTTATTCCCTTTGGTATTTCGTTTACTTTATTTTTAATTGTTTCAATTGTTTTAGAAATCGTATATATAATTCTTTCTCATTAGAACTTTATATCGAAATCAAACTAGAACATTACTTCTTTTTAGGAATATTGCTTTTGCTTTTATTTATATTAGTAATATAATTCTTTACACACGATTTAATACGTGGGCAAAGGAGGTTTAATTTATGCGCAAGTTAGGATTATTGCTCATAACCGGTGCCGCTTTAGTTTTAGGACTTACCGGTGGCACGAAAGGCTTAGACACTTCCAAAGAAGAAAGAGACACTCGTATTATTGTTGAGGTTTCCAATTCTATCAAAGTGAGAGCCGGACAAGGCAAAGTTGACAAACAAGACCTTGTCATTAATTCTATTCGACATAATGTAACTTCTAACTTCAGTATTGGAGAACGCTACTCAGCGGTCACTAATGCTTTTGTGATGAATGTTAATTCAAATTATGTTGATGATATCAAAAATATATCTGGCGTATTGAGCGTTACTGTCGATACTTTTCATACCAGTAGTGCTTTAGATGGGGAAGTAGTTAATGTTCCATTATCTTCTTCTGCTGTTAGTAGCGAGAACGTTTCCGCTGAAACGATGAATAAGCCAGAAAATAGTAATGAAGGTGAAGGAGTAGTTATTGCTATTCTTGATACATCTTATTTACTAACTCATGAAACATTTGCTGATTTAGATAGCAGTGTGAATGTTGCTTTGAGCAAAGATAAAGTGAGTAGCATTGTTAAAGGCAGCTCATTCCATGGACAACCAGACGCCACTCATTCTACCTATTGGAATAACAAAGTTCCTTTCTATTATGATTACGGCGGAGCCACTAATGTGAGTGGACAACCAGGCAAAGCTGATTATGATGTCTTCTCTGAATTATCTGACCATGGTCAACACGTTGCTTCAACCGCTGCTGGATCTAAAATCGATAATTTCTCAGGTATTGCTCCAAAAGCACAACTGCTTTTAATGAAAGTTTTTACTGATTATTATCCAACTGCTGAAGATGCTGCAGCTGGTTATACCGCTCGTACTGGAGCTTATGATTCCGTTATTCTTAAAGCGTTTGAAGATGCTGCTTTATTAGGTGCTGATATCGCTAGCTTATCTTTAGGTAGCGATTTAGGCGATTTTAATAGCGATTCACTATTAATGAAAACTATTGAAAAGCTTCAAAAAGGCGGAATGTTTATCGATTTTGCCGCTGGCAACTCCGGCAAACTTAACTATTCTAAAGCTGGTAGCTATGCCAACTGGACCACTAATATGACTGAAACTGGTATTCTTTCAGATTATGTTAATAGTGATTACACGATGGGTATTGCTGCAGGTGTTCCTACCAAAATGTATTATGAAACAGCTGTTATTGTTAATGGCAACACCATTTCATATGAAGATCAAATCACCGATTATAAAACTAGTAGTGGTGAAGTTACATATACTCCAAATAGATATCTTACTGACATTACAAATGATGGCGCTATTACTCAATTTGGCTGGGTTAAAGTACCTGGTTGGGGTGAAGCCAAAGACTACAAAGATATCGATGTAAAAGGTAAGATTGCAGTTATCGATCGTGGCGAGACTACTTTCTTAAGTAAAATTACTATCGCCGCAAATAAAGGCGCTATTGCAGTCTTTATTATCAATAACGATCCTTCTGAAACCGATTTTACTTTTAGAATGGATTTAAGTAACGAAACTCCTTCGGTTCCTGTTTGTTCTTTACTTTATAGGGATAGAGACACTTTCTTAAAGAGTGGCAATGAAGGAACTTTATCCATTTTAGCGAATACTGAAGCCGAAGCACCAAATGCTTATATGATTACTGATTTTAGCAGTGATGGTGCGGCTTATGATTTAAGCTTAAAACCAGAAATTACCGCTCCTGGACAATCCATTAAAGGCGCTGTTTATACCGATAATAATGGTGTCATTTATGAAGAAGACGGTAAAACTGTTTCGACCAATCAATATGGTTACTATAGTGGTACATCTATGGCCACTCCTAACTATAGTGGCGCTCTTGCACTCATTTTAAGTGAACACGTCGATGATGAAGATTATCGAAATAGCCTCAATATGAGAACTATGTCCACAGCGACACTCATGTATGATGAAATTGAAAAAGATAAAGCTGAATTAACTTCTCCTCGTTTACAAGGTGCTGGTATGGTTAATATTACTAACGCTATCAACACTGAAGTTTATTTAGAAGGCTTTAATAAAACTGGAACTGATGGACTTGGAAAAGCAAAAATTCAATTATTTAATAACAGTGATATTGCTAAAGGCGATGTCAAATTATCATTTATTGCCCATAATGTTAGCAAATCTAGCAAAACTTATGTTGCAACTACTTATATTTATCGTCCTGAATTAGTAACTCTTAGTGAAGATAATTATCCTCAATATAAAGGTGTTGAATTTATGTCTGTTCAAGACACTTTAATTGATAAAGTTAGTCAAGAAATTACTGTTCCTAGTGGTGATACTACTATTACATTGAACACTTATTCTTTATCCGATACAGTCAAAGCTGAATTAAATTCTAAATTTGAAAATGGCTGCGTCATTGAAGGATTTGTTGTTTTAGAAGAAAAAGATAACGCTGACGCTATCGATTTATCCATTCCTTATTTAGGATTCTATGGCGATTATGAAGCTGGTATCCCTGTTGAAGAATTTGACTTCGAACAAGATCCTAATAAGACTTATGCATCAGATATTCTCAACGATTTATGTTCTGTCGCCGGCAAATCGAGCGCTGATTATACATCTGGTTGGGTGGTTGGCTATGCCGAAAACATGGAAGATGTCAGCATTGAAAATTGTTTATTAAATGAAACTAACATCTTCAAACTCAATGGTTATCGTAGCATTGGCACTAATCCATATACTGGTCAAGTTGATCCAAATAATCTTTATGTTGGAAATAACGGAAAATCCAATATGATGATTATTCAACAAATGGTCTTACGTTCTGTTAAAGATAATAAAATTACCTTAACTAATAAAAAGACTAATGAAGTTGTCTTAGTGGATCATATGTTCGATTCATTATTTGGCGATAGTGATGCTGCAACTTTCCCACTTTATAAATCTCATGTTTCAACTGACTACATTTCAAGTGGAATCATTGCTCATAGAGCTTATTCAATCATTCCTTTATTCAACCATGAAACTGGTGAATTATATCCTGACGGCGAATATGAAATGAAATTCGAATATGAATTAGCGGCAGGTGGAACATACACTAAAACTTATACTCTTCATATCGATTCAGTGGCTCCAGAAGTGGAATCATTAGAATCCTTAAATAACGGCGAAACAATCCGTGTTCGTTATAACGAAGAAAATTTAGGTTACGCTACCGTTAATGGACGTAAATATGAAGCTGGTAAAGATGATAAAGGCTATTATGTCGATATTAAAAAGAGCGACATTAGCAATACCAAAATCATGGTTAAAGCCACTGATATGGCATATGGAGTAAGTACCATCTTATTCAATAAAGATGATTTAAGTTCTGTTGCTCAATCAGATTCCTTAAGCTTACAAAATAATTTAACGATTACCGCTACTGAAAAAACTAGCGCAACTGATTTAGATGTCACGATTTCAATTACTAATAAGCAAGGAAAAGAAGTTACTTTATCGAATTACACATTCTTATATAAACTTCCATCTAATGGAACTGTAAGTAATATTACGCTATTCGAAGTAACTTCAAGTGGTGAGAAAGCTCTTGAATTTACCTATGTGGATGGTTATATCAAATTCACAACTAACGGACATTTCCATGTGAAATGGGAACAAACAGGTAGTGGTGATTCTTCTGGTTCGACACCTGATAGTGGTTCCTCATCTACTCCAGATAAAAAGAAAGGTGGATGTGGTGGTTCAATCATTGCTACAAGTTCAATCATCGCCGCATTATCCTTACTAGGAGTAGGAGTTGTTCTTCTTAAAAAGAAAGAAAAATAATTCATAAATATTCTATTAAGTTAAGTGGGTCTTTCTTTGCTAAGACTCACTTTTCTTTTTAACCATTTTGATTTATTTTCTTGATGTTTGCATGCTATTTTATTTACTAATTTATAATTTAAAAAACTATTTACATATTTTTTTCTTAGGTGTATATTGTTTGCATTCATTTATTCCGCGTGCAAATTTAATAATTGAACGCACGCATGAAAGGAGAAAAGACTAAATGAAACAAAAAATTGCATTGTTCACATTGTGCGGTTTGCTTGCTTTATTTGGCGTTGCTGGTTGTGGACCTAAAAACGCTTCTAAGAGTTCTAATTCCACTTCTTCTACTGAAAAAGAATTTTCTTTTACAGCTGAACTATTAACTGGCAATGACTGTTTAAGAGTTGGCGGATCTGACACTTTATTAGTGGACTACGACGATGACTTGGGCGTTGATCGCTCATTTACTGTTACCTCAAGCGATACTACAGTACTATCTGTTGAAGAAGTCAGTGGTGGCTTTAAGGTGACAGGTTTAAAGTTAGGAAAGGCTAGCTTATTAGTTACTGAAAAGGCTTCTGGTCTAACTCAAACCTTGACATTAACTGTTGCTGAGAATGCAGGTGGGGTTGCTACTTATACAACCGCTAGTTATGATGAAAAAGCTACTATTCTTGGCAAACTTGAAAAGTACGCTGTTGAAAACTTCTTAACCGGAATTACCTTATTTGAAGATGGCGGTACAGTCATGTACAATCCTCGTGTTAAAAAGGGTACTGAAAATTATATTTCCGGTTACGGATTTGGTATTTTAGGTGAAGGTTCTATCACTGAACCATTAGCGGCAGAAACTGTCGATGCTTGGAAACTCTATTACCATAGTGCATCTGCATCCGATCCTAAAAAAGTCAATTATTTAAACGATAAAGGTAGCGAAGTTAGCGATTTCTACTCTTACGTTGCTAGTTCATATTATGGAACTAAAATGAACGCCACTAAAGATGGCTATGATTGGTATCCAGTCCTAGCTAAAGGCGAACCAGTTGCGATTAACGCTGATGAATATGGTTATTCCAACACTTGGCAAATCAAAGTAAAAACTGGTAAAGATGGACTTAAATTTGCTACTGCTTCAACAAAATATGCTGAATATAACGGTAAAGAAGTCACTATAGCTGATTATATTTTCCCATTCCAAGTTTTATTAACTCAATCCGTTGGTTATGTCCGTGGCTCTGAATTAGCCGCTGATACAACTTCTGGATTTGATGGTGGCAAAAAATATTATAGCCAAACCGAAACTGTTAGCTTATTTGATGATAATGGAAATCTCAATCCTGATATGACTAAACTATTTGACGAATTAGTGGGCATTAAAGCTATCGATGAAGAGACGCTTCAATTTACCTTACTCAAATCTGTTAGCCCTTTCTATGCTAAATATTATTTGTCTAGTAATTTATATTCACCAATTAATTCCAGCTTCTTCTATAAAGTTGGTTCTGAAAGTTATGGTATGTTCAAGCAAAGTGATAACACCACTCCTGTTGATAACATTCTTTCCTTATCACCTTATACTCTTGAATACTGGGAGCAAGATAAATTAGTTTGTTACAAACGTAATCCAGAATGGGTTGAATTTAAGGATTCTGATTCTACCATTTCAAGTAGATACTCAATCGAAGGTGTTCATATCGATATTATTACCGCTGCTAAATCTGATTCTGAAGCTGTCTTCAATGAATTTATTGCTGGTAAACTCGATGCTGCTAGCATCCCACAAAGCCAATTATCGAAATATAAAAACGATTCACGTACTACTAAAACCAAAGGTAGTTCTAACTTCAAATTAAATGTTAATTCCTGTACTAAAGAAAGATGGGAAGAACTATTTGGTGAAGATGGTGTTATTACTACAACTAAAAAATCTGATTACTGGGATGTTAAACCTTGGATGAGCAATACTAACTTCTTAAGAGGTTTATCCGCTTCTATTGATAGAGAAACATTTGCTGATAACCGTGGTGTTATCGCCTCTAACGATTACTTATCCGCTGCTTATTTAATTAATCCTGAAGAAGGCATTTCTTATAACTCCACTCAAGCTCATAAAGATGCTGTCAAAGGTTTCTTCCCAGAAACTAATGGCTACAACTATGGTGCCGCTACTACTTACTTTAGCTTAGCTGTTGAAGAATTAGTGGAAGAAGGACAACTTGAATTAGGAACAAAATCTAATCCTACTAATATTTCTATCGTTATCGAATGGATGAATCCAAGCGATACTGAAAACTATGGTGCTGAATTAGCAACCTATTTTGAAAAAGCGTTCAATGATGATGCTGTATGTGGTGGTGCAGTTAAACTTACTGTCGTCAATCACGATGGTACCAGTGATTATACTGATGTTTATTACAAGCATTTAATGGTTGGACAATTTGACTTAGGTTTTGGTGCTATTTCTGGTAACACCTTAGATCCAATTAACTTCTTTGAAGTTTTAAAATCAGACAACTCTTCTGGTTTCACTCTTAACTGGGGCGCTGATACTAATGATGTTAGTGATACTATTGGATACGATGGTCAATTCTGGTCATTTGATGCCCTTTGGACTGCCGCTAACACAGGTGGTGTCTTTGAAGATGGTGTTGAAGTTGCTGCTTTATCTTCTGAAGTAACTGAAATTATTGAAGATACAACTGCTGGATCAATTACTGTTAAGATTGATTTTGTCTACAATTTCCAAGGCCATAAAGGAATTACATATACTTTAAATAGAATCGATGTTTATTTAGTTGGTGTTGGTAATTTAACTTTAACGTTAGATGAAGATTACACTCTTGTAGTTGATGAAACTACTGGAGAAAATCACGCTGTTGTGACATTTGATGCTTCAACCATAGCGTTCTTAGACTACTATTTACAAGCTAAATATGGCGAAACAGCATATAAAGATTACGCTCATGTTACTGAAGCTATGTATGGCACTTTCTGGGTGTTTGAAATCTATGTGGATATCTCCTTCAATGGCGCTATGCCACAAACCTTATATACAACCGCTCTTTAATAATTAGCGATTGATATAATAAATCTTAATTAATTATTAGGAAGGTTTGCTAACACTTACCTTCCTTTTAATTTTTGAAGTTTGTTTTGGTTGAAACAAAAGTATATATTTTCAAAAACAGTGGAGTTTTAACATGATTTTGTTAAAAATAGATTGATTTATATGAAATTTTAAAAGTATGTTGACTTAAACTACTTAGATGAAATATGTGCAAAATCTTGTCAAAATATTATATATATAATATAATTTGAAAACTTATGAGAGGATAGATTATATCTATAGCATAGAAAGGAGGAATGTATGATCAAATATTCAATTAAAAGAATCTTATTAGCGTTACTTACCACGTTTATTATTCTTTCTTTGACATTCATTTTAGTAAAAGCTCTTCCATTCCAAAAGCCAATTGGAACAGTAGCTGAACAATTTTCTTATTTTGAACAACAATATCGTCTTGGTTATTTGACTCGGGAATATTTTAAATTAGATGGTAGAGAGGCAGTCGGAACGATTAAACTTTCTAACACTACCTACTACTATTATCAAAAACCAATTATGGAACAATATTTTCACTGGCTCGGTAATATTGTTACAAGATGGGATTGGGGCACATCTACTCAAATCAAAGCTAATTTTGATGCGATGTATATCATCGGAGAAAGGCTTCCGGTTTCTTTATCTCTTAATGTTATTTCCGTTTTAATTTCTGTCCCACTTGGAATTCTTCTTGGCATCTTAGCGGGTTTAAAAAAGAATACTTGGATAGATCATACTATTTCAACCTTAGTTATGGTGTTTATTTCTATTCCTTCCTTTGTTATCATTTCATTTTTGATCTATTTTTTAGCTTATAAGTCAGGCTTATTGCCCACGAAATGGCCTAGTGTATTAGATTCGGCCGATAAAAAAGCTTTAGCCTATATCATTCCAGTAACCGCATTATCGTTTGGATCAATATGTGGATATTGCCGTTTCGTCAGAGCGGAATTATGTGAAGTCATGTCTAGTGAATATTTATTATTAGCTAGAACTAAAGGTTTGACTCGTAACCAAGCCATCGTTAGACACGCTCTTCGTAACGCAATGGTTCCAATTCTTCCTTCTATTCTAGCTGAATTTATTGGGCTATTAGGTGGTTCGATGATTCTTGAACAATTGTACGGTATTCCCGGAATTGGAAGTTTATATATTACAGCATTGAATTTAAAAGATTATAACGTTCTTATGGTTGATATGGCTGTCTTTACGACCATTGGTCTTCTTGCCAATATTATTTTGGACCTATCGTATGGCTTTATTGACCCAAGAATTAGAATGGGGATGAAAAATCAATAATTATGGAAAATAAAGATTTTGAAATTGTGGAACCATCCACTGAAAATTTAACTAATGATGCCCCTATTGAAGTTACGCAAGAAGACTTCTCCTTTATTGATACTAATTCCATTCAACATGAAACTAAATTTGAAACCAAACCTACTACATTTTTAAAAGATTCATTAAAACGTTTTAGTAAGAATAAATCATCCGTTGTCGCCGCTATTATTTTAGGAACATTGCTTTTATTATCTATTTTTGTTCCTCTTATTGACCAAAATGATGTCAGTGTCGCTCACCCTGATTATACTTATCTAGAACCTAAATTATTCCCATCTGGAACTGGATTTTGGGATGGAACAAAAAAATATAGCAACATTCCATATGATTCAGAAACTAATTCTCCAGATCCTGAATCATTTGTTGGTAGTGCAGTTAGCAATTTAAAAGTTGGTGAAACTGCTTATATTGATGTTACCAATAAATACGGGAAAGGCGGATATGTTCAATTTTCATGTAATGTTGCTCGTGAAACGATTTTAGTTGATGAAGAAACTGATGAAGAAAAGACTGAGCTTATTCCGACAACCGCCTATTTAGAAACCGCCACTTTCTCTGGCGATTTAAATATTGATGATGAAAATACGGTTAGTATTGTTTTTGGAAATAAAGAAATTGATTATTATAAGATTGGAAATTTTGATCTTTCTATTCTTTATACCGATAGCGAAACTAAAGAAACTAGAGAAGTTTTCTTATATAAAAATATCTCAACTGAAAATGATTTATCGTTCAATATTGGAGATAAATTAAAAGAAGTTAATTCCACTCTTACATCTTATAGTGATGCCAAATTAAGATTTTCTATTTCTAATGAGGATTTAAAGTACAGCAAATGCATTTTAATTAAATCTGTTGAAATGAATTCTAATAGTGGCGATAGTGCATTTAGAACATCTTTTAAAGCTCCTTCATTTACGAGCGCTAATGAGATGGTGATGAGAACTAAGGATAGTGATGCTGCTAGTTATTGGGTCTGCAATGGCTATAAATATATTAAAGATGTTGAAATTCAAACTTGTTCTTTCACTTATGATACATATGAAGCCAAATTAGGAAATAAGCAAAAAGTTATTTCACAAAAAGAAATGCAAACATATATTGATAAGGGATATTGTTCTTATAATTTTAAAAAAGGTGTTTCTTCTTTTGAAAGACTTTCCGATAAATGTCCTATTATTGAAGTGTATGAATCAAAAAGTCAAAGAATTCCAGGAACAACTGAATATCAATATAGTCTTACTTGTTTAATTTCCCAATATCGTTATTTACCTGAATTTTCTTCAATGCCAATTTTCCTATTTGGCACTGATTCTCAAGGACGAGATATGCTTAAATATGTTTTTGAAGGTTTAAGAACATCATTATTATTAGGTATTTGTACTTTTGCATTCTGCTTTGTCTTTGGCCTTATTTGGGGTTCTATTTCTGGCTATTTTGGTGGAACTGTTGACTTATTAATGGAAAGACTTACTGATATTCTTTCCGGTATGCCTTGGATTGTCGTTATGACGTTAGTTATCATCCATCTAGGAAGTAACTTCTGGACGTTTGCTTTAGCACTATGTCTAACTGGGTGGATTGGGACTGCCTCGTTAACTAGAACACAATTCTATCGATTTAGAGATCGAGAATATGTTTTAGCTTCGCGTACATTAGGGGCAGGCAATATTCGTTTGATATTTAAACATATTTTGCCTAATGCTTTAGGAACGATTATCACTTCATCGGTTTTAATGATTCCAAGTGTTATCTTCTCTGAAGCGACCATTTCTTATTTAGGCTTAGGCTTAAAGAATTTGAGTTCATTAGGTGTTATCTTATCTAATAATCAATCTCAATTGCTTTCTAATCCTTATTTATTATTATTCCCATCGGTTATTATTGCTCTTACGATGATTTCATTTAATTTATTTGGTAATGGCTTAAGAGATGCGGTTAACCCATCATTGAAAGGAGAAGAATAATATGGAAAATAAAGAAGTTGTCCTTTCGGTTAAGGATTTAAAAATTTCATTCTCTACTGACCATGGTTATGTACAAGCTGTCCGCGGTGTCTCCTTTGATTTATATAAAGGTGAAACTTTATGTATTGTTGGTGAATCTGGATCTGGCAAATCGGTTACTTCTAAAACAATCATGGGCATCTTAGCGTCAAACGGACGTATTCAAGGCGGCTCCATTATGTATGAAGGAGAAGATTTAACTAAAGTTAGCGAAGATGAATTCCACCGCATTCGTGGACATAAAATTGGAATGATTTTCCAAGATCCTCTTTCTTCACTTAACCCAATTGTCAGAATTGGAAAACAAATTACTGAAGCCATGCTCATCAACTCTTCTCGATTAAAGAAAATGTATGATGAATTAGTTTCAAAAGAGCTTGTAGCATATAAAAATTCCATTACTAAGAAAAGAACATTTATTTATGCCGCCAAGGACAAAATTACCTTCTTAAAAAGCGAAAAGAAAAAGAAGATTAATTCGATTAAAACCCACGCTACCGAATTAGCGGAAGGTAAATTATATTCCTTAAAATTAGAATATCGAAATAATGTGGCTCATATCATTGAAACCACGAAAGACACTAATGCTCCGCTTTTTAAAGAATTAAATGCTTTAAAAATTGTTGTTAAAAATAAAAACAAAGAAGCAAAAGAAAATATTGAAAATATCGATACTAGTGCGGAACTTTTACGCATTTCTATTTTAGAATCTCAAATTAAAGAAAATAAAGAAAATGCCGCACATCAAATTGCTTTATTAAAACAAGAATATTTAGCTAATGTTAAAGTGATTAAAGAAGAAAAGAAAAAAGAACAAATAGTAGCTAATAAAAAGATTGTTGAAATTAAAAATCATTACAATAAATTAATTGCCGAAGCAAAAAGTAATTATTTCAAAGTGAAGCGTGAAACGATTGCTACTTATAATCCTATTATTAAGGAAAATAAGAAATTATTTAAAGTGCGTTCTAAAGAAGCTAAAAAAATTGTTCGTAAACATAAAGCTGACTTAAGAAAACAATATTTAGCATCTAAACATGAATTACAATTAAAGCTAAAAGAAGCGAAGACTGAACACGCTAAATATACAGTTAAAAATGAATTAAAAGAGCTCAAAGCTAAATATGTTTCTTCGATTAAAATAACGAGAAAAGAAGCTAAAGAAAGAGCGCTTCGCATCATGAAGGAAGTTGGAATCAGTGAACCTGAAAAAAGATTTAAACAATACCCATTTGAATTTTCAGGTGGTATGAGACAACGTATTGTTATCGCTATTGCTTTAACTGCTGATCCTGATATTTTAATTTGTGATGAACCCACAACTGCTTTAGATGTCACCATTCAAGCTCAAATTCTTGAACTTATCAACCGACTTAAAGCGGAAAGAAAACTTTCATGTATTTTCATTACCCATGATTTAGGTGTTGTTGCCAATATGGCGGATCGTGTGGCTGTTATGTATGCCGGTAAGATTGTTGAATATGGTACTGAAGAAGATATCTTCTATGACCCACGTCATCCTTATACTTGGGCTTTATTATCATCAATCCCCGATGTTGATAGCAAAGAAAAACTCGAAGCTATTCCAGGAACACCTCCAAATATGATTTACCCACCGGTTGGTGATGCATTTGCTTTACGTAGTAGATATGCGATGGCTATTGATTTTAAAAAGGAACCACCTTTATTTAAGGTCAGCGATACTCATTATGCCGCGACATGGCTTTTAGATGAACGCGCCCCCAAAGTGGAAATGCCCCAAATTGTTAAAACTCGTATTGAAAATAGCTTGAAAGCTAGAGGAGGTAAGTAATATGGAAAAAATATTAAATATTGTTAATAAAAAGAGACGTTCCGTATCTTATCGTCCCGAATTAGTGGATCAAAATATTATTTTATCGGTCCGTCATTTAAAACAATTCTTTAAATTTGGACACGGCAAAAACTCATTTAAAACTAAAGCTGTTCATGATGTCTCTTTTGACGTTTATGGAGGAGAATGCTTCGGTTTAGTGGGCGAATCTGGATGTGGAAAAACTACGACAGGAAGAAGTTTAATTAGACTATACAAAATTACTTCTGGCTCAGTTTATTTTAAAGGCTATCGGATTTCCGCTGGGAAAAGATGGAATGAAAAAGAAATTAAATGGACTGTTATTAGATGTAAAAAGAAGATTAAAGATTTAAAGCAACAAGAAAAAGATGAAATCGAAAGAAAAAAAGATATCACCGGTTTACGTGCGATTATTAGAGATATTGATGCTCAAATCGCTTCTTTGAAAGAAAAGATTTCTAAACTTAAGATTGAATATAAAGATGCTTTACGCGTCGTTGCTCAAGTCGATGATGAAGATGAAGCTGAAGCATTAAAAGAAAAAGCGGAAAAAGAATATCAAACCAATCTTCAACCTGCGCAGTTAGAAATCAATAAATTGCGCGCTAAAAGAAGAGAAACATTAGAACTAGTTAAGAAGAAAGAAAAAACCACTGTTGTTGAAGATCCAATTAAACTTCAAAAAGAAATCGATGAGATTCACGCTAATTATCAAAAGCAAATTGATGAAATTAGTGCTTATATGAAGAAAGTTGTCAAAGAGCAAAAGAAGATTATTAAGCAAATTAATTATGATAATAATCACGTTGATAAGAAATTGTTGACCAAGATGCAGATGATTTTCCAAGACCCTGTTGATTCTCTTGATCCTCGTATGACGGTTGAAGATATCATTCAAGAAGGTTTACGTATTCAAGGACACACTAATAGATACAAGAATTCTAAAAAAGTCAAAGAAATGCTTGAGACAGTTGGTTTAATTCCTGAATATGCATCTCGATACCCTCATGAATTCTCTGGTGGGCAAAGACAACGCATTGGCATTGCTAGAGCGCTTGTCATGAATCCTGAATTCTTAATTTGTGATGAACCAATCTCCGCTCTTGATGTTTCTATTAGAGCCCAAATCATCAACTTACTCAATGATATGAAACAAAAATATGGTTTAACGATGTTATTCATCGCTCACGACTTATCGGTTGTTAAATATTTCTGTGATCGTATCGCGGTCATGTATTATGGCGAGATTGTCGAATTAGCGCCTTCTGATGAATTATTTAAACATCCACTTCATCCATACACTAATGCATTATTATCCGCTATTCCAAAACCTGATCCGATTAGCGAAAGAAGTCGTAAACGTATCATCTATAATCCACTTAAGGACCATGATTATTCAAAAGAACGTCCCAAATTAGTGGAAATTATACCAGGACACTTTGTCTTAGCTAATAGTGAAGAATTAGCGCGATATAAAGAAAAGATTGCTAAAATTGATAGTGTTAAATAGATAATCGCCTTAGGGCGATTATTTTTAACCTTTCTATAATCGAGCTCTTCTACCTCGCTAGAGCATAAAGAGCCTTATTTATTTAATAGTTCAGAATGAAGAATGTAGTCAGCGCTGCTTTTATTTGTAGCAATAGGAATATCATATAACGCTGCGATTCTTAGCAATGCTTTTACATCTGGATCATGAGGTTGAGCTTGTAATGGGTCCCAAAAGAAGATGACGATATTGATTTCTTTTTCAGCAACTTTTGCGCCTATTTGTAAATCTCCTCCATAAGGACCAGATAGATAACCTTTAACATCTAAACCTGTTGCTTCGCTAATTAACCTAGCGGTAGTTCCTGTTCCGCATAATTGGTATTGGCCTAATGTCTTTTTATTTTCTTTTGCCCAAGCAATGATTTCTTTTTTCTTATTGTCATGAGCGATGAGGGCAATTGTTTTCATATATTGATATTTCCTTTCTTACTAATTTACATGATCATCAATTGATAAAAACCTTCAATGATAGCTATTACACATAGAATTAATCCAGCGACAGGAATGACTATATCGACATTCTTGCTTTTTAACGCATACTTCTTTTGATAATTGAATAATAATAGAAGTGGAGAAGCAAAAAATAAAACAAATCCTTTTCCAAATCCCCATGCTTGAATAGTGGTTAATACGCTAGTTAGTTCTTCCCCACTAAGTTTTGTTCCTCCTATAGAGATAGTCCATATAAGAGTGATGATGAGGTCTAAAATCCCTGCACTTGCAAAACATATCGCCATTACCGTTCCGACTTGGAAAGAGTGTTTATTAGTCTTTAGATATTCTTTATAATTCGCTTCACTTCCTCCTAATTTGAGATAGATGCGATGCTGATTTTTTAAATATAAAATAATAGCGATAAAGCATATAAATGTCACAAATGGTTTATTGGTTAAAAAAGGAATGAACTCCATTGGAAGAGTGAATAATTTTTGTCCTATTGATAAACCCTTAATAACTAAACAAGCTACCTCATATAGGATAGGTAATATTACTAATAAACGATAATAAATGAGATGCTTTTCTTTAATCTTTTTTGGTCTATAGATTAAGAATAAATAAAGTAATGAACACATCAATAAATCAATAAAGACATTCAATGTTAGATATTTTGTAAAATATTTTCTAATAAATATATCGCCAATATCTTTAGCGTTACTAATTCCAAATGGTTCTAATACTAATTTAACTAACCCGACGTAGTAACGGTCATACATTAATAGATATAAAGCGATAATTAATATTGCCATCGAAGCGTGGAATAAAACTAATTTTTTGATGTTTTCTTGGCTTGATAAAATAAGAGCGAAATTAGCAATTAAAAATAAAGGAACCGCTAGTTGGCCTAAAAAGCCACATATATCAGAACTAATTTGAAAAGCGCTAAAAGAATGATTTGTATAATTAGCGACATTAGCCATGCTCGCTAAAGATAACGAAATTTGAACTAATATCATCATAATCCAAGCCATAATTCGAATATGACGATACGATAGTGGCGCTTTATATTTGATATCGTTTTGACTGTTTAAATTGATTATATTTCTTTTCGACATTTATTCTCTTCTCGTCAATTTATTTTACTATTTTGCTTGTATAAATAAAAAGATATTTATACACTTTTTGATTTAAATTACATTGCGCTTTTTCCCTAATTTGACAAAAAATAGATTGCGCTTTTTCCCTAATTTGACAAAAACTACATTGCGCTTTTTTTGCTTTTTGTTATACTAATAATGTATTTTATTCGGAGAACGCATATGATGTTTAAAAGAAAAATATATGACGATCTTGTCAAATGGAAAAATGAATGCAAAGGCACGAAAGCTTTGCTTATTGAAGGAGCTAGACGTATTGGCAAATCGACAATTGTTGAAGAGTTTGCTAAAAAAAATTATCAAAGTTATATTCTTATCGATTTTGGAATGGCAAAAAGAACTATAAAGGAGTTGTTTTATAACTATCTTGAAGACTTAGATACGTTTTTCATGTACTTATCAGCGCAATATAATGTTCGTTTATTTGATAGAAACTCTCTTATTATTTTTGATGAAGTTCAACTATTCCCTAAGGCTAGAGAAGCTATTAAATATCTCGTTAAGGATGGCCGTTATGATTTTATTGAAACAGGTTCACTTATATCAATTAAGCAAAACATTGAGGATATTCTTATTCCTTCTGAAGAAAGAAGCATCGAGATGCATCCTTTAGATTTTGAAGAATTTGCATGGGCTATGAATGAACAAATATTAATAGAATATATTAAAGAATGCTTTTTAAATTTGAAGCCTTTATATGAACCTCTTCATAATCAAGCAATGCTTCTTTTTAAGCAATATATGTTAATTGGTGGTATGCCTAAAGTTGTATCTATTTTCATTGATAGTAGAAAACAATTTTATGATTGTGATCTTGAAAAGCGTGATATTTTAGATACATATAGAAAAGATATATTGACTTTAAAAGCATCTTATAAAAATAAGGTGTTATCTATTTTTGATCAGATACCCAGTTTTCTATCTACCCATGAGAAAAGAGTTAAAATTAATTCCATTAGTACAACTGATTTTGGACTTAACTATGAGGAAACTTTCTTTTGGCTTGCGGATTCTAAAATTTGCAATGAATGTTTTATGTGTAACGATCCTAATGTTGGCTTATCTTTAAATGAAAATCGCTCTTATATTAAATGCTATATGGGAGATACTGGTTTATTAGTGGCACACGCATTTGATGAAAATCCTAAAAATGACATTAACATATATTCTGCTATTCTAAATGATAATTTAGCGATAAATAAAGGTATGCTTTATGAAAATGTCGTTGCTCAAATACTTGTTGCAAACGGAAATAAATTATATTTTTATACTCATTATTCTCCTGTTAAGCATCGAAATGATATTGAAGTTGATTTTATCCTCAGTAGTGGAAATAAAGTTCAAAATAAAATCATACCAATTGAGGTTAAATCATCTAAAAGGTATGGAACGGTTTCCTTAGATAAATTTATTGAAAAATATAAAGATAGGATTGAACGATCGTATATTATTCATCCGAAAAATTTGTTTATCAAAGAAAATGGTATTATTTGCATACCTCCGTATATGACATTTTGTTTATAATAAACGATGATCCGAATGAGGCAATTGATGTTTATATGAATTATGTATTAATCTTCGCCGGAGGAACGGGTCAAAGAATGAATACTGTTTCTCTCCCCAAACAATTTTTAAAAGTCCATGATGTTCCTATTCTTGTTCACACTATTAGGCATTTTCAAAATTGTTCTTTAATCGATGGCATCCTCGTAGTGTGCTTAAAGGATTACATCCCCTATGTTTTTGAATTAAAAGATGAATATAGGCTTGATAAGATAATTGATGTAATACCTGGAGGAGATACTGGACAAGGTTCAATTAGAAATGGTTTATTTTATCTAGAAAATAAGATAAAAGGTGATGATATTGTTCTCATTCATGATGGGGTTAGACCTCTTATTAATGAAGAAACGATTGTTAATAATATCAACTGTGTATTAGAAAAAGGTAACGCTATTACGACCGCTAAGTCGACAGAGACAGTTCTTGTCTTACAAGATGATAATGTCAACCAAATAGTGGATCGAAGTTTATGTCAGTACGGTAGGGCTCCGCAGAGTTTTTATTTTAGAGATATTCTTTCCGCTCACAAAAAAGCTTTAAAAGACAATCTATCATTCATCGATAGTGCTTGTTTGATGAGGTATTATGGTTACACTCTTCATGCCGTATTAGGCCCATCATGTAATATAAAAATTACCACGCCTATCGATTATTTCATCTTTAGAGCTATCATTGAACAAAAGGAAAATGAACAAATTAAATTTATATAATAAGGATATAGATAATGAGCTTATTAGAACAAGAATATATTGATACCGCTAAACAAATTAAATTAGATGGATTATTGCCTTTATTAGAGAATAAGACCATTTTACTGACTGGTTCGACCGGATTAATCGCAACCCAAATTGGAAGAACTTTATTAGAATGTAATCGCTTATATAATTCTAATATTCATCTAATTTTACATGCGCGAAATATTGATAAATTAAAAATGAAATATGGTGAATATTTAAATAGTGACAATGTTAACTATATTCTTAATGATATCAAAGATGAAATGAAGTGCGATTTAGCGATTGATTATATAATTCATACCGCTTCTATTACTTCTTCTTTTGATTTTATTAATAAACCAGTTGAAACTATTGATACGTTAATCAATGGAACTAAAAAAGTATTGGAATTTGCTCATACTCATCATATAAAAAAAGTTACTTATTTATCATCTTTAGAAGTTTACGGCGATATTCATGATGAGCATATACTCATTGATGAAAATAATTATGGTTATATCGACTTTTTAAATGTGAGAAGTTCATATTCGGAAGGAAAAAGGATGAGCGAATGTCTTTGTTCTAGTTTTGCTAAAGAATATGATTTATTTATTAATATAGCTCGATTATCTCAAACGATTGGAAGCGATATCTCACTTGATGATAATCGTGTTTTTGCCCAATTTGGAAAATGCGCTGTGTTAAATAAAGATATTGTGTTAAAAACTAGAGGAAATACAATACGCAGTTATACCTATATTAGCGATGCTGTAAGGGCGATACTATTTGTCTTATTAAAAGGTGAAAATCGTAATGCATATAATATCGCTAATAAAAATACTTTATGTTCTATCAGTGAACTCGCTAATCTATTCGCTAAAAGAAGTGAATTTGATATTAAAGTGCTCTATGATTTAAGCGAAAATATAGCGAATTTGGGATATAACAACGAGATTAAGATTAATCTAGATACCACTAAGATTGAGAAGTTAGGCTTTGTTCCAACTGTGGACTTATCTCAGATTGTTAATAAACTAATTGTTGGTTTAAAAGAAAAGATAAACCATTAATTTATTTATAAAAACATTACAAGATATATCGGAAAATAATAGATATTATCTTTCTTTTCTATAGTGGATTTATTAGAAAATATATATCCTTTAGATAGCTTATAGTTACCTTTTTGATCCACTAGTTTTGGAAGAGCGCGAAATGTATAATTGCCTTTTCCACTTTTAATTTCAATAGGCAAGACACTTAACGAATCATAATCATTAATAAGGAAATCAACTTCCCCAACCTTTTTACTATAAAAATAATATATATCGTGGCCGTGCGCTTTTAGTTCATTTGCCACAAATGTTTCATAAACAGAACCTAGATTAATTACCTCATCACCATTTAGTAACGGACTAATATTATTTTTATAAAGAATATATGTCAAAATGCCGACATCGTTATAATAAAGTTTAATGAGATTTTTACATGTTACTTCGATAAGTGGGAATTTAGGATTAGAAGTTGCCAAAGTTTTTGTTACTGATCCAGAATAAATAAGATAATCAAATTCATCTTGATAGACGCTCATTGCACTTCTATTGTTATTATCTATTTTTGAAAACATGATTCGTTTTACTTTATTTTCCATATATGATGGCATTAATTCATATATTCTTCTAATTTTTAAATTATGTGCTTCATCATATTGGCTAGCGTCATCTTTATAAAACGAATAGAATTCTTTTTGCACTTCTTTACATTTAATTATCTTAAAATCATCTATGAAATAATTAACAGCATCGGGCAAGCCTCCAGCGATGAGATAATATTTAAAATATTTCATGATTTGATGATGAATAGCTTCATTTATTTTTTCTTGTTTAGTAAAACAATTTTTAAGATAAGCTATAACATCTTCACTAACTTTGTTTGCCCATAAGAATTCTTCAAAATCTAAAGGATACATGCTAATTTGTTGAACTGAGCCCATAGGAATAAAAATATACCTTAATGTTATTCCTAATAAAGAGCCGCTTGCGATGTAACGATATTTATTTTCTTTGAATAATAGTTTTAGTAATGAGATGAGGTGTGGATATGCCTGTATTTCATCTAGAAAAATAATAGTATCATTAACATCACCTAAATTAGAAAAATGAATCCCTAGATAAACATAGAACGATTCAGTATTTTTGATTGATGCAAAGTCTTTATCGCTAAGACTATCTTCTTTTAAATTGATATAGCAATATTTTTAAAATACTCTTTAGCGGTGTGTTCAATTATATATGTTTTTCCAACTTGTCTTGCTCCATCTATTAAAAGTATCTTATCGGTTGGGTCTTTATAATAATCGATTAGTCGTTTTTCTATTTTTCTTCTTAACATAATATCTTATCTACGCCCAAATATTACAATTTTCCAAAATATTTTATATGCAAATATGCAATTTTCCAAAATTGAACTAGTGGTAAACAATACTCAATGAATAGCAATTGAAGGTTATCAATAGTTGTTGTATATGTCTTTTTAAATCATATTATATTTGCTAAAAGAACTAGAGTTTTTGATAGCGGTTATTTTAAGCTTAATATTCTTAAACGTATTGATAATTTTTTATTTATATTAATTATTTCAAATAAAAAGTCATTTAAATATTGCTTAATTTTTTAGAAAATAAATGAAGTTAAAAGGTTATTGATGCTGTTCAAATATGTTGATATATTTCTAGATTATTCCTTTGATGACTAGACAATATTATAGTTATAATTTGTATTTGTTGATTTGTAAGTGCGCTTTATTTTATAAAAAAGACTAACAAATAGGTTAATTCATTAGTCTTATTTTATAATGTTATCTTAAGTTGTTATAAGATAATGACGGTTCCGTCTTCCTTGACTTCGATTTGATCTCCAGTTTTAACGCTCTTTAAAAAGTCTTCGCCTAATTCATCAATAGCAATGACATCACTATTTTCCCAAATTCTAGCTAGGACTATTCCTGATGCAGCGAGTGAATCGATGTGTTCTGAAAATAGAAAACAGGCTGGAGCAATGCCCATCGAGCAAACGGTTTGAATGACTAAACCTCCGGTAGTGGATCCAATGGTAATTGGTAAACATAATGCTTTATGTGAAATGTTTAAACCATAGATATCGGGATTATTTTGATCAGAGACAATTACTTCTTTAGCGTTTTTTAATGCGCTTTTTTGGAAAGTTGCTAGAGTATTGACGCCTTGTCTAGATACGACCGCTTCACCTTTATATGTCCCACTAGCGAGAACTCGACCTTTAAATGTTTTCATAATTATTTAGTCTCCTTTCCAACAATATAGGCTAGTATTTCATTATCTTTATAATATCTAGCGATGGAATACGTTCTTAATTTATTAGATGAAGTAATTATTCTTCTTGATTTAGTTAATGGGTTATTTGTATACATCAAAGGACAAATGGAAGATAACTTTACGCCTGTATTCATTAATTCTTGATATTTGCTAGTCTTTTTGAATTCGTTAACGACATCCGGAGCGGAAGTCATGATTGTTCTTACTTTAACTTTCTTTCTTCCAGTTTCATTTAATCCCATGACAATTTTATCGGTCCAATCATTTAATTGCTTTAATGTGAGATGCGGACAACCAATAAAGACGAGATTGCCTTTCTTTTCTTTATTTTTCCACATGATTGGGTAAGATTTATAAACTCTATCTAATTCCGCATCGTCGATAACATATTCCTTATAATTTTGAGCGAGCAATGATTCCCCTAATTCTTTAGCTTCCGGGGTTAAATTATCGATGTGATATAAACCAACCGCTCCATTAGACGCAGTAGCGGCTCCAAAATCTTTAAGATAACCTTTAACAAAATCATTTATTTCAGTTCCTAAAAAGTGGTCTAATCCAACGACGTAAGGAACATCTTCCATGACTTTCATTCCAATAGCACTTCCGAGAATTTGGGCTTCTGGAATCTTAGTGGTTTTAATGATTATCTTCCATTTTGCTTTTCTTCCTTCATCAGTTAAAAAACCAAATTCAGGAACGTAACCAATAATACTTCCAAATAAATCAAGCATTCCGGAATTGCGGTTGCATCTTGCTCCTAATACCGAATTAGCATAGACAACTGCACTAGATTCGGCCCAAGAGAGGATATCTCCTTTTTTGGGAATGTTATCAACTTCAGGTAGATAACAAGCACAAGTAAATGAATTAGAATCCTTTAATCCAACAGCGGTAAGTTGAGCCTCATAGCGAGCTTGCTCTGAATATAATATTTTAGAAAACACTAATTTTTCTAAAAGATTACATTTCACATTTTTATAATCTAGTGGTCTAGGATCAACAGTGAATTTTCCTTTTGTTTTAAGTCCACCAGCGATGAGCTTATCCATGGTCGAAAATAGTGGTTTTAATAACCCAATACCAAAAGAGGTGACTAGATGTCCTTCATCGTGAGTTACTTTTACTAAGCGTGGAGCTTCAAACATATCGCCAAACATGACAATAGTTTCCATGACTTTAGCTTTTATTTCCCCTTCTTTTCCTTCCAGAATGGTTCTTTGCTCTTCAGTGAGCTGCATTTTAGGTGTATACATAATGATTGCCTTCTTTCTTTTCTATATTTTAAATAGGAATTATAAAGTTAACTATTAATATTTCTAAAAATATGAAGATGCTTACTTATCACATACGTGCACATGTTTCTTTATTATTATATATATTTGTGTTAAAAATTCTTATCTTTGTTTTGAAATATATTTCACACGTTTTTTAAAGTGGACAAAAAAGTATTATTTTATATTACACTTTTAAATTGATACTAAATAGTTTCGATTCTATCGATAAAAATGTTTATCATTTTATAAGTTCATTTAAATTTAATCTTATAAATTAATATAAAATCTAAAAAGACAAAATTATTAAACTTTTAGAATTTTAAAGCTTTTTCTTTATTTTATTATGCTTTTTTAGTTGAAAAAGATTTTTTAATGATTTAGATTTTTATTGATGAAAAAAAGCATTGTGATTGAATATGATTCGATTTACTGTGATTCCAATCTTTAATTAATTTAGTTTTTGTTTTATGAACGGAGATGTTTTTATGAATGTCGAGAAAGAAAACGTTTTAACGGCCTCGGAAGAAGGGGAACACTATGTGTCACTTAGACATATAGACAAAATTTACGACAACAATGTTCAAGCAGTTTTTGATTTCAATTTAGATGTCAAAAAGCATGAATTTATTGTCTTTGTTGGACCTTCTGGATGTGGTAAATCAACCACTCTTAGGATGATTGCTGGTTTAGAAGATATTACCAAAGGTGAACTTTATATCGATAATGAACTTTGTAACGATAAGACTCCAAAAGATAGAGATATCGCAATGGTGTTCCAAAGTTATGCTCTTTATCCTCATATGTCTGTTTACGATAATATGGCATTTGGTTTAAAAATACGCCGTATGCCAAAATATGAAATTGATAAACGTGTTCATGAAGCCGCTCGTATATTACAAATTGAAGAATATTTAGATCGTAAACCAAAAGCTTTATCTGGTGGGCAAAGACAACGTGTTGCATTAGGCCGAGCAATTGTTAGAAATGCAAAAGTATTCTTAATGGATGAACCATTATCAAACTTAGACGCTAAATTACGTGTTCAAATGAGAAGTGAAATCATTAAACTTCATGAATCACTTGGTGCTACGACAATTTATGTTACTCACGACCAAACCGAAGCTATGACGATGGCTTCAAGAATCGTTGTTATGAAATTAGGTAAAATTCAACAAATTGGTAGTCCTATTGAAATCTATAATCATCCCGCTAATTTATTTGTTGCAGGATTTATTGGTAGCCCCGCCATGAATTTCTTAAAAGTGAAATTTGATGCGAAAAAAGGTGTTGCTACAACTACTGACGGCAAACATATCAAGATTCCTAGCGAATTATATAAAGGAAAAGTTATACCAAGTGATGTGATATTAGGTATTAGACCTGAAGATATACTTCCTGTTACTGAAGGAAATCATCCCGAATCGTTTGAAATTGCTGTTAACGTAGCGGAATTATTGGGCAACGAATATTACATTCATACTGACTTTGGTGGTGCGGATTTAATTTCTAAATTTCCAGTTAAGAATTTAATTTCTATTGGAGACAAATTGCGCATTGCCTTTAAAACCGAAAAAGTCCATTTCTTTGATCCAGTCTCTGAAATGGCAATAATATAGGTATTATCCGCATTGCGGTTAATATAAACATATTTATAAGGAATACGATTGTATCCGAAGTTGTTAAAAGGAGGAAAAATATGTTAAAAAAAGGCTTAGCCTTATTTGGCGCAGTACTAATGCTTGCTAGCGTCTCAGCGTGTGATTCCGGTACCAAATGGGAACAAAATAGTAATTCATTTGAAAAACCAGAAAACGCTATGTACATTATTGGCAGTAGTTGGAATAGTTGGGCGCCTGACACCATTAAAGAAGCTAATCCATCTTGTAAATTTTCTGATGTAGCTGATTCTGAAACGAAGGTTTTTACAGTCGAAATTACTGAAGAATTGAATAAAGCATGGTGGGGTTTCAAATTTATTTCTTCTAATGCTTGGGCAGACCAATATGGTGCTGAGGATGTAGATTTTGAGAAGTGTAACGATGCTTTCAAAGCTTTATTCAAAAACGAAGATGGAACACTTATGACTTACGCTGATTATCAAGTGAAATTTGCGGAAGGTAAATCAAATCGTTCTAATATTAGTTTGTCTGGTGTAGAAGGTTGTGTTGGAACATATAAGATTACTTATGATCCATATAACTTTGAAACTATCACTGGTGCCAAGACTGAATATTCTCATAAATTCGTCATTGATTTCGCCGCTACTAAATAGTGAAAGGAATTAAAAAAATATGAAAAACAAGAAATTTTTATCATTAGCGGTTGCTGCACTTGCATTAAGTGCTTGTGGCAAAACCACTACTAATACCAAGATTGTCATTTGGGCAACTGCTGCTGAAGAAGCTGTTATTAAAGACGTTGTTGAAACATACAATAAAGAACATTCCAGCAGTCCAATTGAATATGAATTTAAAGCAGTTTCTGAAGCAGATGCTGGAACTACTTTAGGAAAAGACCCAACATTAAAAGGTGCACCAGCCTTATTCTTATGTGCTGATGACCACATTTATAACTTACAATCTAAAAACATTATTCTTGAAATTACTGGTTCACGTGCAAGTAATGTCAAGAAAAACAACACTTCTGCTTCCGTTATTGGCGCTTCCTATAACGATAAACTCTATGGATATCCTGTGACATCCGACAATGGATTCTTCCTTTGGTATAATAGCGAAGTTATTTCAGATACTGAAGCTGGTTCATTAGAAGCTTTGTTGAAGAAAGCTAAAGATTCTGGAAAGAAATTCTTACTTGATATTGGCAATGGTTGGTATGCTGGTACATTCCTTATGTCACCATCTGCTTGTGGCACATCTTCCTTAACCTGGAAAGAAAACGACAAAGGCCAAGTTGTCTATGACACCACTTGGGATAGTGAAGTTGGCGTAAAAGTTTCTGAATATGCCACTACTTTATTAAAACCATATTATGATGATGGAACATTTGTTGTTGGAAGTAATGAAATCATTGTTGATGGATTTGAAAATGGCTCAATCGTAGCTGCTGTTTCCGGAACTTGGATGGAAAACGATCTTAAAACTGCAATGGGCACTAAAGCTAACTATTTAAAAGCAAGCAAACTTCCAGAATATCATCCTGATGGAGAAGATAAAGCTGGCTATCAAATGGCAACATTCACTGGCTCTAAATTATATGCAATCAATAAGACTAGACCAGTCGAAGAACAAAAAACTGCTGATACATTAGCTCAACTCTTAACTTCCAAAGAAGCTCAATTGAGAAGATTTGAAATTCGTCAATCCTTACCATGCAACGTTGAAGCACAAAAAGATAAACGTTATACCGACAATACTACTCTTGGTGGCGCTGCTCTTAACGCACAAGTCGCAGCGGCTGCAGCTGTTCAATCTACTTCTGCACAAGATAGATATTGGGAAGTTGGTAAATTAATCGGCAACACCTACATTGGTGTCTCTGCTTTACCTGAAGGAAATACTTGGGCGCAATTCTTAAAAACTCAAATGGACGGCTTAAGAAATCCTGCTGTTTAATCTTATATTCTTATTTTTGAAGGGCAGGAATTTCCTGCCCTTCATATCAAGGAGAAAGCGATATGGAAACAAAAAACTTAAATCAAAATCAAAAGGAAAATGTTTTTACTAAAGAAGTTAAACCACTTTCATGGCATACATATTTTTTTCAGTCATTCTTAAATATTCTTGGTTCATTATGTAAGAAATTATTAGATTTACTTGTTTCTATATTTGTTTCTCTTTTTTCCTTTTTAGTGGCTATTTCTGCTGGCTTAGTTAAGGCCTGTTATTCCGTTTATAAATTCTTTAAAAGAAAAGTTCACCAATTCATCTACAACGATAAATACGGACGTCTTTCTTATGTTGCCTTTGGCATTGGAAGCATCAAACATGGTCAAATAGTCAACGGCATTTTATATCTTATATTTGAAGTTGCTTATATTGTTTTATTTATATTATTTGGCGCCCCTGCGATTAGTAAAATCACTACATTAGGAACTAAAACTGTTATTGAGGTTTGTGATGAATTCGGATACTGTGAACAAAAACGTGGTGATAATTCAATCATGATTTTGATTTACGCCTTGCTTTGGATTTTATCTATATTCCTATTTATTTATATATGGAATAGAAGCATTAATGCAGAATATAAAAATCATCGAATTGAAAAATATGTTGAATATGAAGAGATATATTCTCATCATAAAGATTTTGCTGCTGATTTAGATGAAGAGATTAAAAAAGAATATTACGAAACTGGTAAAGTTAAAAAAAGTAATGTCAAATCTAAAATTAATGATTATTGTTTATCAATAGGAGATAAGAAAGAAAGTAAATATGCCCGCTATCTACTTTTAAATGTACTAGATGATGCACTTGTATTTCTTAAAAAAGAAGCGAAATTGGTGAAAAAGATTAAATCATTAACATCCAAAAAAGAATCTTATGTTGCCAATCAAAATGATAGATTAGCTCACCTTGAGTCACAAACTTTTGATGACGATGCTTTAAAAGAAAAACATAGTGTTAAAATCGATAAATTCAAGAATAAGATTATGCTTAAAACTGTTGCTTTTGACGCTAAAATCAAAAAGCAAGAGCACTTATTATTCGAAGTGAGAAAAACATATTCTAATCACGTCGAAAAACAAATAACTCGTAATAATGATACGTATGGTAAATTCAATTTTTATTATCGCCATGTTGCTGATTTAGATAAGCAATTGAATTTCTTTAAAAATTATTTTGCTCTCGTTGATATTTATCATAATTCTTTAGGCGGATCAGATGCTCAAAACAAAGCAAATAAAGAAGCTTTGATTCGTCTTAGAAAAGAATTAGAAGATAAAAATGCTGCAACAGAAGAAAAATATGCTTTGCTCTTTAAGAAAAAGGCTAATTTAGAAGCTGAACTCAAAGAATTAAAGACTAATTATCATAACAATGTTAAAGAGATACATGAAAAACATCCTGACAATATGGATGAACTCCTAGTCGAAGCTAAGACTGAATTAGTCGCCGAAACCACTCGAGTTATGCGTTTACTTTCCGACTTACCCGCTGATAAATATATCAAGGCGATGCGTAAAGAAGAATTAAAAGAATCAAAGCATGCTTATATTCGCGATAAAAAATATTTACGTACTAATTTTACAAGCGAAACCTTTGCTTTAGAAAAAGTAGTGGAAACAATGATGCTTCAATATGAATTTGAATATAAAGAAGCACACGAATTCGTAAATGCCTATTTTAAAAATAAGAAAGGTAATTTCTTAAGCGAAGATGAAATTAATTCTAAAATTGATGCTTTGACTATCGAAAAAGAAAGCTACATTGCCGCGAAGTCAAATAAATTTGACGGTAAACCTAAAACGTTTATGGAACAAATCAAGAGTTTATTCAATGAGAACTTCCATATCACAATTTTACTATTACCAGTAATTGGAATCGCTTTATTTACAATTGTACCGTTATTATTTTCTGTTCTTATTGCCTTTACCAATTATTCTAAAGGTCATGAGCCTCCACAACAATTATTTACTTGGATTGGATTTAGCAATTTCGTTCAATTATTTAACCCTGATCCAACTACTCAATTTGCTCAACTTCCAAAAGCATTAGGCTTAACTCTATCTTGGACTCTTATTTGGGCAGTCGCGGCCACATTCTCAAATTATTTCTTAGGAATTATTGTGGCTTTGATGATTAATAAAGATGGCATTAAGTTAAAGAAATTTTGGAGAACAATATTTGTTCTAACAATTGCTATTCCTCAATTCATCTCTTTACTTTCAATTGCTACTTTATTAAAAGATACTGGTGCTATTGGGACATGGTGGCTTCAAACATTTGGCTCTAAGTTAGGATTTGCCACATCTAAAAACGTAGCAGGAACTAAATTAATTATAATCTTAGTTAATATTTGGGTTGGTATACCTTATACCATTCTATCTACAACTGGAATTTTACTTAATATTCCTAAAGATTTATATGAATCAAGTAAAGTTGATGGAGCTGGTACAGTCACTCAATTCTTTAAGATTACAATGCCTTATATTTTGTTTGTAACTGGACCTTATTTAATTACACAATTCGTTGGTAATATCAATAATTTCAACGTTATCTTCTTCTTAACTGGAGGTGATCCAACTATCTCAGGATCAATCTTACAGGTTGGTGAGACGGACTTACTTATTACCTTCTTATACGAACTTATAACGAGTGTTTCTAATCCACAATATGGAATAGCTTCCGCAGTTGGTATCATCATCTTTGCGGTTTGTTCATTCTTCTCTATTATCATGTATAACAAGAGTGGGGCTATTCAACAGGAGGATCAATTCCAATAATGAAAAGTTTAAAATTACGCCGTATACTTGGCAACACTATTATTTATATCTTACTTTCTGTTATGGCTATCATTTGGATCGCTCCAATTGTGTGGCTTATACTTCAATCTTTTGGAACGAGTATTGGCGCTCGCGCACGCTTTATTCCAAATAAATTATCTTTTGATTCTTATATATGGTTATTTTCTAATTTTACTGGCCAAACCAATCCTAACGCTACCGCGCATTCTTTGGATGGCAAATTCTTCACTTGGTTTTTAAATACTTTAGTTGTTTCAATTCTTTCTTGCTTGATTTCCACAATATTTGTCCTTGGAACAGCTTATGCTTTATCTAGATTTAGATTTAAAGCACGTGGAATGTTCATGCGCATTAATTTAATTATTGGCATGTTCCCAGGCTTCTTATCGATGATTATCTTATATTGGGTCATGAAAGAAATATTCAACCTCCAAGGTAATTATTTGTCTTTAGTTATCATTTATTCCGCAGGAGCGGGTGGTGGTTATTATATTTCAAAAGGTTTCTTTGATACCATTTCTAAATCTATTGATGAAGCTGCAATGATTGATGGGGCCAATAAATCTCAAATTTTCTGGCAAATTATCTTGCCATTAGCTAAACCTATTGTTATTTATACTGTCTTAACATCTTTTATGGCACCTTGGGGTGAATATATTACCTCATCCTATATTATCGGCTTACAAAATGTTAATTCTTGGACCGTGGCAATTGGCTTATATCAAATGATGTCGAATAATGATTATGCTGTTAGTTATTACACTCAATTTGCCGCAGGAGCAATAGTGGTAGCTATTCCAATTACAGTATTATTCCTTGCCTTACAGAAATATTATGTTTCTGGAGTTACTGGCGGAGCTGTCAAAGGATAATATGTCAAATTTTAAATTCAAAAATATGAAGAAAGCGTTAGTGTCTCTAACCTTTCTTTTTACTTTATCTTTATCGTCATGTGGAAATACTAAATCGTATAATTATGAAATAGATGATACGGTTTCTAATCAAGATAGTTCCATGGCATATGAAATCTTTGTTCGTTCTTTTTATGATTCTAATAATGATGGAATCGGAGATCTTAAAGGTGTGGAATTAAAACTTCCATATCTAAAATCTCTTGGAATTAAAACGATTTGGTTATTACCCATTCATCCCGCTAGTACATATCACGGATACGATGTTACTGATTATTATAATGTCCATCCCGATTTTGGCACCTTAGCGGATTTTGACTCACTTGTTTCAAAAGCCAAAGAATATAATATCGATATCATGATCGATATGGTTTTGAATCATACTTCTAAATCTCATCCATGGTTTAAACAAAGTTATGAAGATTTTGTTAATAATTATACGATGAGTGATTCCAAAAAAGATTATTACAATTGGATTGATTCTTATCGTAACGGATATCATAAATATCAAGATTATTATTATGAAGGACAATTCAATTCTTCGATGCCGGATTTAAATTTAGACGCTGATGTGGTGAGAAATGAAATCGATAGAATCTGTCAATTTTGGATTGCCGAACATGGCGTTAAAGGTTTCAGATTAGACGCTGTTAAATATTATTACGGACAAGGCGATACCACCAAAAACAATGAGTTCCTAACATGGCTAGAAGAAACTACTCATAAATATGATCCTTCTTTTTATATGGTAGGAGAAGCTTGGTATAGCACTAATTCATTAATTAATGAATGTTATAATTCTAAATGTGATTCCTTCTTTAAATTCACATCTTCGGCGGAAGGATATGGCGATGATTCACTTATCTTGATGGCGAAAGGTTTTGTTAATGCTAATAAATTTGGTAATGCAATTGAAGCTAGCGAAGCGGATTTAAAAAAGAAAAATCTGAACGGTTATTATTCCTATTTTTTGACGAATCATGATATGGATAGAGCTTCTACCTTTTTATGGGATGAGATAAGCGCTAAGATGGGTGCTTCTCTGCTTGCACTTATGCCCGGCATGCCTTATATGTATTATGGAGAAGAAATCTATTTAAAAGGTCAAAGAACTACTTCTCCCGATGATGGAAGCGATGTCAGAAGAAGACTTCCCATGATTTGGAGTGAGACTGATAAAACAGGTGAATGTAAATTCCCTGAAACTAATCGTCCTGATTTAATGAATAACGATCAAGTTAAAGAAGGGGTATACGATTTAGAAAATAATAATTTATCTTTATTAAATCATTATAAAAAAGTAATCAATATTCGAAATAAATTTCCTTTTTTCAAACATGGTGTTTTTGAGAATATGACCTATACATTAAATACGGAAATGACCCATGTTTTAGCTTATAAGATTTCTCTTAATAACGAAGGAATATATGTCATTCATAATTTTGATGAAGAAAAAGCGATTGTCTCCACTGAAAAGATGGGTAGTGAAATTTTAGATTTTATCAGTGTTAGTGGCACTAAACCTGTCTTAAAAAATAACAAATTAACAATTGGTGGCTATTCTACAGTTATTATTTCTTTAAATTAAGATATCTCGCTTACTAGTGGATAAGATAATACCGCTAGAGAATCAATAAATATTGTTGTTGAAAAAGCAATTATTAAATAATTTAATTCAATGCTGAAATTGGTAAATATTGAACCGATGCCATATAGACGCAAGCAAAAATAAACTATACATCCTAATGACAAGAATGAAAGTAGAAACGAAACGAATAATGTCGATTTATTGATATTATTGTCTTCACTATAAACGAGATGAGCAATAAAAGAACTACCTTTATATATTGAAACAATAGTGTTAAATATTTCTAATCCTAAAAATATTATGAGCAAAATATCACAAATTAAAAACATAATGACATCGCTTTTATCTTCGTAAGTACTTATTGCTAGGGATGTTTTAGTAACAAAATAGATAGTTACACCTATAGTGGTGGTCAATAAGGTCAATAGTACAATTCGGTAAAGAACTAATTTCTTCATGGATTAATGTTACTAAC
>CAVDWX010000004.1:0-11076 GCA_963612735.1 Gemmiger formicilis
ACCATCCCTTCATTTACATTCAGGAATGTTTACACAATTAACTGGATACTTCCTATAAATTATTAATAAGATAAAATTCTAGTCATTAACAGTTATTGATTCATAATACTGAAGAAAGTTAGATTATTTTAAAAATGTAGCCAATTTTTATTGTTTTATTTTTTTAAATTTAGCATTTATCATCGACCTCTTCTTTAGTTGGAAGAGATTGGATTGCTCCTTGTTTTGTAACAGTTATAGAACTAGCTTTTATAGCATATTCAATAGCTTCTTCAATAGGTTTATCTTTGCTGAGTTCATAAACAAACGCACCAACGAATGAATCTCCAGCAGCAGTGGTATCTATCGCATTTACTTTTCTAGCGTTAAACAATATTTCTTTATCATTATTAACAAGAAGCGCCCCTCTTGAACCTAATGTGATGATGACGTTTTTAACGCCTTTATTGAGCATATATTTTCCTTTTTCTATTTCATCATCAATGTCCTCTAAAACATATCCATCAATTTCATGTTCATTAGGGATGAAATAATCGATATAAGAAAATATGTCTTCTGGTAGTGGCTTATAAGGTGCAGGATTAAGAATTGTTGTAATTCCTAATTTTTTAGCCATTTTTAAAGCGTAGCAAACTGTTTCAATAGGCGTTTCGAGTTGCGTTAATAGATAAGACACATTTTTAAATAGATGAATATTATTATCGATATCTTTTTTAGTAATTGATAGATTAGCGCCGGGGATGATAATAATTCTATTTTCCGCTGAGAGGGTATCGATAGTAATAGAAGCAATGCCAGTACTTTCTTTTTTCTTTAATAGTGTTGAATTTAAACCTTTTTGTTTTAAAAACCTTTCAATTCTTAGCCCTTCTTCATCATTTCCGATCGCACCGATATAATTAACGTCTCCCCCTAATAAAGAGATAGCAACAGCTTGATTAGCGCCTTTTCCTCCGATGTTAGATATAAATTTTGAACCAAAAACTGTTGTTCCCCCAATGGGCAATTTATCAGTATAGATGACGTTATCGATTGAGACACTTCCGATGACTAATATTTTCTTATTCACCATATCTATTTAATCCTTCTTCGATGATATCCCAGTATTTATTGACGTCAACATCCATAGCAACTTCAGCATTATGCTCTCTTTTTAAATAATCTAAGATATCGCAGTTAGTTCTCCCGTATGAAGGTCCTTTTGAAATATCAATGCTGACATTCATGTTTTTAAATTTAACAGCATCTTCATCAATTAAAGAAACAATCGTGATTGGATCATGAAGCGGAGCGCCTTCATAGCCAAATACCTTTTTTTGATTTTCGTTGAATACTTTCATGAGTTTAATAAATAAATCGCTTGCTTTATTATTAATTTTACTTATACGTTTTATTATTTCCGGTAAGACCAATACTTTTCGTGTCACGTTTAAACCGAGCATTTTGATTTTTAAATGCGAATTAAAAACGATATATGCCGCTTCTGGATCAACTAATATATTGAATTCCGCTGCTGGAGAGATGTTTCCATAATCGATACTTCCACCCATCATAATTACTTTTTTTATGCGATTAATTATTTTTGGCTCTAATCTAATGGCGAGAGCTAAATTGGTTAAAGGACCAGTAGTAACTATGGTTACATCATCATTATTCATAACTGTATCAATGATTAATTCAGCGCCTGAACGAGCATCAAATGTATGCTCATAGTGAGGAAAATTAAATCCATCTAAACCACTCTCTCCATGTATTTCTTTACATATAATAGGCTCTTTAATGAGTGGACATGGACTACCTTTAGCAATTGGAACATCTATTCCTAAATATTGACACAAATTAGATGTATTAATCGAAGTTTTTTCAATGGTTTGATTTCCACTTGCTACGCTTATTCCTAATAATTCGATATTGGGATTAGAAGCAGCAAGTAGGATTGCAATAGCGTCATCATGTCCAGGATCTACATCCATGATTATTTTTGTTTTTTCCATATTTAGATTCAACTTTCTATTTGCCTATATTTTAAACTATCTTCATATTTTTAATAAAATATATTCATGCTTTTATTATCATATTAAAATAAAGTCATCTATGAAGACGATTAAAGGGATTAAATCAATTATTATTAAGGTCATATTGTTAGCTATTTTTATTGCTACATTAATTGCGTTTGCCATATTAAAAAAGAATGTTAATATCGCCGAATCTTATACCACTTCTTTTGCTAGAAGTTATCAAAAATTGATGGGACAGATTAATAGTCATATTCCCTTTTCTATTTCTGAAGTCTTATTTATATTAATCGCTTTACTGACATTAATATTATTAATTCTTATCATCGTTGACTTATGCAAACTTAAATTTATTAAAGCTATCTCTAAAACATTATCGATCGCTTTGATGTTTGTCATTACTTTTACTTGGTATAACATCAGCTGCGAATTAGCGTATAATCGCAATACTCTTAAACTGAATTATTATGAAGAAAAGGTTGATAAATCCTTATTTAAAGATATTGTTACTTATTTTATCGATGATTTTAATTTTTGCTCTTCGCTCCTCGATTATAATGAAAATGGAGAAGTCATTAATCCATATAAAAGCCATACCTTATATGAGATGATTAAAAATGAATACACTGAATTAAACGACGAATATTATTCTTCCTACACCCCAACGCCAAAGAGAATGTTTTTATCTTTTTTATTTAGAGAATTTCAAATTACTGGATTATATTTTGCTCCATTTGGTGAAGTTAATTATAACAAATACACCACTAATGGTGAACTTCCTTTTACGATTGCCCATGAGATTGCACATTCTAAAGGCGTAATGAGAGAAAATGACGCTCAAATGGTCGCGGCTTATATCACGCTTAATAGCTCAAATTATTATCTCCGCTACAGCGGTTATATTTATACTTTCTCAGCCATATTTTCTTTGTCTAATTATACTGGCGATAAAGATGACGCTAGTGAATTATATAAGTTAATAAATGAAAACATCAAAAAGAACGAATCCTATATTTATAGTTATTGGAATAAGCATAATTTATTAAGCAATATTGGTAATTGGTTTAATGATATTTATCTTAAATTATCAGGGACAAATAATGGCACTTCTGACTATGGAGACACTCCCATTGTCGTCGATCAAACCTCACACGAGATTACTTCTTTTTCTAATTATCAAAAATTGTATTTTGCTACTTATTTTAAAAATAAAGGCGAGTTTTAATTAGATTTTTAAAATATCAATGACAATTTGAATCATCTTTTCATATTCATTGATGACAAGATATTCATATCGTCCATGATGATTGTAACTGCCTGTTCCTAAATTAGGAGTAATTAGACCCATCTTAGAAAAAGTTGCTCCATCAGTTCCACCTCTAATGCGAGTATGTTTAGGTGTTAAACCATTTTTAATAAGTGCGTTTTCAGCGCGCGTTATCACTTCTATTTTTTGTTCCACGAATGGTTTCATATTCCAATATTGATCTTTTATTTCTAAATCAAATTTCGCTTTTGGATATTCTTGAATTAATGCATTAATAGCGTTTTGAACATCATTTACTCTTCGGTCCATCTCGTCTTGATAGAAGCTTCTTAAAATCATATTTAATGTGGCACTATCGGAACTACCTTCAATAGAATTGATATGCCAATAGCCTTGATCATCTTCGCTATCATATGGAGTTTCATTTTTTGGAAGTTTATTGATAAATTCATTTATTAATAGTAGTGCATTAATTAAAGCACCCTTTCCTTCTCCAGGATGAATGGATACACCATCTATTTTCAAATTAACACTTTTAGCGTTGAAATTTTCATAATCAATGCATTCGATTGCACTTCCATCAATAGTATATGCATAATCCGCTTTCATTTTATCTAGTGAAAAGTGGAGTGGACCTTCTCCAATTTCTTCATCAACTGTGAAACAAATGGCGATGTTAGTGTGTTTGATTTCTTTATGAGCTTGAAGAAACGCTAATGCGGACATAATAATACCAATACCCGCTTTATCATCAGCCCCTAACAATGTAGTTCCATCCGTAACCACTAAATCAGAGCCAATATATTGACGTAATCGAGGAAAATTAGTGGGTGATAAGATATATTTATCATTTAAATGAATATCTTTACCGTCGTAATTAGTAATTATAGATGGTTTAACATTTGTGTCGCTCACTTCTAACGCGGTATCCATATGAGCATTTAATCCAATGGTTAAATCTCCTTCTCCTTTTAGATGAGCATAGACATTTCCCCATTCATCCATATAGGCATCATTTAAACCTAAATCTAATAATTCTTTGACTAATAGATCTCCTAATTCTTTTTGCTTTTCGGTTGATGGAGTGGTGTGAGTTGTATCATTTGATTGAGTGTCAATTTTGACATATCTTAAGAATCTTTCTAAATTTTTGTTCATATTATTGCTTCTTTCATATTTGATATCATACTCCGTTCCACTTAAAGGGGCTATTTTAAACATTGACAATCGTTTTTTTTTTTTTTTAAATTTAGGAAAAGGAGGGCTTCTTTATATGAGCCAAAAAATTTTAAAGATTTTCGAAAAAATCTCAATTTCTTTATCTTTACTTTTATTTGTTTTAATTTTTGTTGTTGGTATTGATTATACTAGTTCAGCATCTGTTTCGTTGTTAGAATCTTTATTTCCTTTATTGTTTGTTATTGGTTTTGTTGTTAGTGGTTATATTCTTTCCTGGCCTAAAAGCAAGAAATGTTTTTTGATTGGAAATTGTTTCCTTGCTACTGGATTATTTTTTAATTTCATTCTTTGGTTTGCTTTGTTCCAAGCTGAACTAGAAACAATGTCAGCTGAAAGTGAATCAGTTATTGCGTTAGGATTTGTTTTCTCTTTAATAGCTTTAATTCTTTATTTTGTTTCTTTGATTTTACACGGCCTTGGCTGCTTCTTATTCCATGAAACATCTTGTGTTGATCTTGATAAAAGAGTTGAAAGCTATAAAGAATATAAGAAATTATTTGAAGAAGGTCTTATTTCTCAAGAAGAACTCGATCTTAAAAAAGCACAATTACTCAATATAAAACCAGATAAAAAAGTAAATAAATAGCAAAAATAAAGATAATTTAAAGGAAGGATAACCTAGATGACGGATCCTTCTTTTTATTTTTTGTTAACAAAAAAAGATACGCTAGTTATAATCTTTACTAGTTTATGGAAATAATAGTTAAAAGAAAAAAATATGAAACTTTAAAAGATTTAGAACCTTCAGTAATTTTAGTTCAAAGAAAGAATAAATTATATAAATTGATTAAATACGATGATGGGTCTTTTAAAGATTTTTTAAATTACTATCCTCGTCTTGCTCATTCCGGCATCAATATTCCTAAAGTTGTCTCGATAGATAAAAAATATAAATTTGTTTTAATTAAATATTTAGAGGGCGAATCAATACTCAATTGTCTTATTAAGGGTGATTTAAGTGAAAATATTTATCAACAAATATTTAATGCTAGTTGGTATGGAAAAATGGCTCAACTTAAGCCTAACTTCTCACCTGATAAATGGTTTTTAGTGGGTGATAAGTTATATTATTTTTCTTTTGATGTTAAGCCTTATAACAAAGATAGCGATTTTGTTAAAAAAGATATCTATCTTTGGTTTTATAATAAAGATTTTGTAAAATATTTAAAAGAGTTAGGATTACCAGTTGATGAAAGCCGACTTAAAAGTGAATATGATACCACTCTTGAATTATTAAAAATGACAACCAAATTTTATAGATAACATGGAAAAGAATTATATTGTATTTACCTTATCCGCTAATCGCAAATTAGCGCGCGAAGTCGCTAGAAGTATCAAAGCTCCTTTAGGAAGAGTATCTGTTACGCATTTTGCAGATGGCGAAATATTAGTCAAAACATTATCTATTGTTAAAGATAAGGATGTTATCGTTATTCAATCCACTAAGAAAAAAGCCCATGAAAAATTGTTTGAACTTCTTCTCTTTTTAGATAGTGCCTCTCGAAGCGGGGCGAGAAGTGTTCAACTTTTTATGCCGTATTTTGGCTATTCTAGGCAGGAAAGAGTGACTGGGTATAATGAACCAGTATCTTGCCAAGTCGTTGCAAAAATGCTTAATACCACTAATGTTGATTCACTTGTTACATTTGACCTACATCATCCTATTATCGAATCGTTTTTTACTATTCCAACAATTAACGAGAGTACCACTCCATTATTTGGTGAATATTATCGCCAATATTTAAAAGAACATAATATCGATAATAAAGATGTCATTATCGTCTCTCCAGATCATGGTAGTAACTTACGAGCGGATCGATTAAAAGATGAATTACTTGGATCACAAAAAATAATTTTAAATAAATATCGTCCCAAAGCTAATAAGGCGGAACACTTAAGTCTTAATGATGATATTGTCCATAATAAAGTGTGCATTATTATCGATGATATTATTGATACTGGTGGAACTATTATTTCCGCTTCTAAATTATTATATAACAATGGTGCAAAGTCTGTTTTAGTGGGTGCATCTCACGCAGTCATGTCTAACAATTGCGCTGAAAAACTCCGCAAAGCAGGCGTTATTGATATTGTTTCCACTAATTCTATTGAAAGAAATTTGAATAAAGGAGTGAAGATTTTAGACATTCTTCCTCTTGTTTTAAAGGAAATTAAATAATGAACAATAATGTCTTTACTCGAATTTTAAAAGATAAAAGAGCTTTGATTCTTTTTATCTTTTTAATCTTGTTAGTAATAACTTCTATCATTTTTATTATTGTTATTCTAAATAAGACGTGGCTAGCTACGCCTTCTTCTTCCTCTATTTCTTCATCCATATCAAGTTTATTATCTATTATATAAATTATAGGTGTTGACCTTGCTTAACCACCTAAAAAACAAGGAGAATAAAAAGTGAAATTTAATACTCAAAATATTGTTTATAACGCCATTATTGCTTCCATATATGTCGTTATATCTATGATAACCTACCCAATCTCATTTCTAGGCATACAGTTTCGGATTGCTGAAATCCTTATCTTACTTGTCTTTTTTAGACGAGATTTAATAATTGGACTGTTACTAGGATGCTTAATTACTAATTTATTTTCACCTATCGGATTTTGGGATGCTTTGTTTGGCGTTTTAGCGTCTTTAATCGTTTTGGTTTCAATCTCTTTTTTAAAGCATTTAGTTTTTTCTATTTTTATTGGTACTATTGTTAATGGCTTTGTCGTGGGACTTGAATTATTTTTATTATTAAAAGAACCTTTTTGGATTTCCGTAGGTTTAGTTTCTATTGGAGAATTTGCTGTCCTTCTTCTAGGCTATATCTTTATTTTGGTAATGAAGAAAAATAAGACATTGATGAATCTTATTTCACCTACAAGAAATATAGACTTTAAATGGTAGGTATTTTAGTTTTTTAATAAATTAATAGGAACGACATATATTCCTTCTTTTGTTTTTTGTGCGTAGCCGTGACTAGTGAGAATCATTTTAAAAGAAGGCGTTTTTAAATTGCTTCCTTTCATTCTATTTTCAAAAGATATTAATGAATTAATTCCTTTTTTGATATTTTCTTCACTATATATCTTTATCTCTATTGCACCATAATCTCCATTTTTCATTTTGATTAAGGCATCGACTTCAACACCTGTACTATCTCGATAATGTTTTAATTCCGCTCCAAAAGAATCAGCGTATATTGATAAATCGTGCACCGCAAAATCTTCAAAGAAAAATCCGAATGATTTTAAATCTCTTAATAAATCTTGGGGTGTTATGCCTAATGCTTGTGTAGCAATAGAAGTATCGATAAAATGATGCTTAGGTGCGCTTCTTACCATCACACTTGTTCTTAAATTAAAATTCCATGCAGGCATATCATACACTATAAACAAATCTTCTAATGTTTTCTTATATGTTAAAAATGTGTCATCATCTAATTTTTGTCTTTCGCCAGATGCTAAAATATCACTAATCATCGTTGTATTTTTAGTTTCCGTTGATATATTTTTGGCTAGGCATTTTAGGACGAGTTTTAATAGTCCAATGCTTTTGTTTTTAAGAAATGAGGCAAATTCATCACTCTCATTTTCAACTGTAAATAAACTATTGTAATAATTTTCTGTGACGTCAATAGCTACATTTTTGTCAGCTTTTATGGCAATAGGCCAACCTCCACGACAAATATAAAAAGCGATATCTTTTAATGAAATTGGATTATCTTTTGCAAAAACTGTTTTTAGTTGATAATTTTCATCAAACAAATCTTTTAATGATATGTAACCAAGTGATTCGTTTGTTTCGTATAAAGAAAATGTCTTTAGCAACATTGGAGTAATTCTTCCGGAAGCTGAATTTTGGATTCTTTTAGAATCAATTGGTGTGGTACTCCCTGTTAAAATATATTTTCCAAATTGATAATCTTTATCTAGATCGTCTTTGATATAGTTCCATATTTCTGGTACCTTTTGCCATTCATCGATGAGATGAGGAGTATTACCGTCAAGTGCACTTCTAGGATCTGAATTTGCTAGCGCAATAGCGTTATCTGTCTTTAACTCGATAATTGAATTTGCATAACGACTGCACATTGTTGACTTGCCACAAAATTTTGGGCCTTTCACTAAAACACAGCCGCATGACTTGAGTTTTTTTACTAAAGTAGATTCCGCTAATCGTGGAATATATTCTTCTTTTTTCATATTACATATTTATATTATATTTTTAATAGTCAATGTACAAGTAATTTCGGTGTTTTGAACATTACAAATTCGGATTTTTGAATAAGACTAATTCGGTGTTTTGAAGTTTTTTAAATTAGTATTTATATCTATGTTTTTCTAAATTTATTAAATTTTAATTTTATCTATGATAAAATACTGGTATGAAAAGATTTGAGCTTAAGAAAAGAATGATGGTTTCAAGAAAAATGCGGGGGGGGGGTCTTTATTTTTACTTACTACCTTTCCGATCTTTTCTATTGGCTTTAGTACTTGGATAGTTAGAGAATATCAAGATACTTACATAAACATTAATGCGGATAGTATAGAGTTTGAATTAGACTATTCTCTTTTGGATTTAGGCATTAGATTTTACAGTACTTATCATGGAATTGATTATTCTATTTTTCCTGATGGAGGATACGCAATAAATAACGCTTCAATTGCGTTTATACTTCATGTCCCTCTTTATTCTAATGGCAAGAATATCCTCAATATTGATTTTTCTAATTATTATTTAAAGATGTCTATTGATTGTTATTCTTTAAGTAGTAATACTAGAAGTTATTTTGACAATTTATTTTCTTCATTAATTTTGTATCCAATCAATTATCCGAATTCTTATTTTTCTTCAAAGATTAAAACAAACGAAGAAGGTACCTTTTATTATTTTCCTTTGAAAAGTACTCAAAATATGTCCTTATATCAATTAGCTATATATGATAATTCATTATCTAATATTGAAAGCGGAACAAATGTTGCTTCAATAATTTGTTCATTTGATTTTAACACCACTAATAGTAGTGATCTTATTAATCAAATAGATAGTGGTAATGTTTACTACAAAGTAACAATGGGGCTAGATTATTATGAGAATTAGAAATAAACCTTCATTTAGATTAATTATACTTTCTATTATTCTGATTTTTGCTTTTACTTCTATTGGGGTATCAAGTTGGTTGATTATTAAAGTAAACACATCATCTAAAACATATGATAAAAATCAAACTAAGGATGAGATGGTGAATGTGACACTTAAGTATGAAGCATATATCGGGTTATCTCGTACTCAGGTTGGTGATCAGACGGCTGTGTTGGGTAGTCATGAAGCTCCCGCTGGAGGAAAGGATACTAATGCTACTGAAAATAGTAGTACTAATTTAACCACTTTAAATAATGCTTTGAGCAATGCGGGTTGTAAGTCTCTATCTTTGACATCTTTAACATCTGAATCAAAAACAAAAGCAGAAAGTAATGGCACCAGTGGTACCGCAAGTAAGGCTACAGGCACATATACCGAAATAATTAAATATGAAACAGCGCAAGCAAATGGAGCGAGCATACGTGAAATTACATTAATCATTACTGCAGAAATCAAAATCACTTGTACTATTTCAACTAATTGTAAAGGCTCTAAAACTTTTAAATATATAATGACCCAAGGCCAGTATTATGTTTTCTATAAAGAATATAATGAATCTTATGTTAGTCAATTTATCAACACAAGTTCTTCTAAAAATGACGTTTTTAAAATTAAATACTGTAGTAAATTATCTAGTACTGATGTTATTAATAAATGTTTAATAGATCAAACTAATAACTATTATTTATGTGGCTTTTATAAAATTAATGAGACTGATAGTGAAGGAGCAATCACATCTGAAGAAGTTTTTGATATAAACACTTCGATTAAAAGTGATATTTTTTTGCATGTAATTTTTAATAAAGAAGAAAACATTTTAAATTATTCATCTATTGACGATGCAATAAACTCAAATACATCGACGTTAAAGTTTTCAGCTTCGTCTCTTACTGATTATGATTTGAGCAAAGACTATACTTATTTTGATTCTTTGAAATCTATTTCTATAGGATATAAAAATTCAAAAACGACTATTAAAGAAGGAACAACTATTAATTTTTGTTTAAATGATGGAAGCGTTTACTCTAATCCAAGCAACAAAAATAATACCATTATTGAACCTGAATATGATTTTAATGACATGGTTCCAAAAGGCCTTCAATATTGTATTGTGCTACAAAATGATATTGAAATAAATGGAACATTAACTATTGCTTCTGCTTTTGGGTCAATAAATAACACTTATATTCAGGGTATGATTAATTCTAGTTATGTTTGTCTTGATTTAAATGGTCACAGTATAACTATTAATAATACTGGTGAATTAATATCTTATGGTTTAATTAAAAATTCTAATGCAAATAAAGGCGGAATCATTGTCAAAGGTGGCAAATTAACTACTTTAGTTGTTTTTAGAGATTATAAAGGTGGTTCAGTTACAAGCGCTTTAAATAGCAATAATGT
>CAVDWX010000005.1:0-9660 GCA_963612735.1 Gemmiger formicilis
CATATTAAATACATAATCAAATAAATTAAAGGCTTGAGGTAAAAATTCTTTATAAGTTTTTTCTTTTATAAATGAATGAGCAAAAGCTAATTCTTGAGAATATGAATCGTAAAGAGCGGCATTATTGCGATATTTAATAATGCAGTTCATATATTCATTGTTATAACCAATTTTTAAGATATAACCGATCGTACTTAAAGCATAATGTAGACCATTTTTAACTAATCCTCGTTTAATAGCGTCAACGAAGTCAAAGCTCATTTTAGATATTTTCTTATTGTATTCTTTATAAGCTTTTTCAAGAAATAGGACATCTTTAATAAATGGTACTGAATATGAGTGATTAACGAAAATTAAATTGTATTTATCGTTATTTTGTAAAATTGAAGAAACATTATTTCGTGCTGGTCCGGGTTGTAAATATATGAATGACAAGAAATCTTGAGCCAATTCGTTATTTTTAGTCTTTTGCCAGGGTTCGGTATAAATTTGTACGTTTGGTTTTTCTCCACGTTTAATTTCTATAAAGATGTCATTATCCAAAAGCAAGGATTTTAAATTTCTTTGTTCAACGCGATTAGCGATGATATCTTTTATTTTAATTGGCTTTTGCGTATTAGTGGCTTCTGCAACTTTGGCGATAAATGCATTTTTATCTTTGGTATCGTTAAATTCATTTTTAATGACCTTACAGCAAATGAGAAAATCGTCATCAAATGGAATGTTACCAATCATTCGAGAAGTTTGACCACCATTTACAACAGAGAAATTTTTAAGCCGCAACTCATTTCCAACTATAGAATAATCATCACAAACCACAATAATCCCATTATTTAAATACCAGAAATTTCGCCCATCCAGCATAATTGATTTTGCAATTTTATCGTCAATATTTTTAGATTTAATGTAATATCTCAAATTCATGGCAAGTAGGCCTCTATTGCCTTCTGCTTTCCATAATTTTCTCAATGATTGAGCGCTGATGTTACATACTATGCTATTTTGACCATATCTTAAAAAATTATTGCCAGAATCAAGGATTAATTTCCCATCGCTTACATATTCATAAGGAGCTTTATTAGATTCCACTACCGCTTCAACTTCATCGCCAAAGACTAGTACAACTGATAAATGACAATTTTTAGGCTGATCAATCTTATAATTTTCTACCGTTCTTATTAAATCTAATTTGGTTTTATCATCACAACTAAAATCAGTAATGATGCGAATAATAATATCTTTATTATCTGAATCTTGCAAATATTCTTGTAAGAGGTCAGCACTGAAATTTTTAGACGAATAGCGACTATCACAAATGTCACATATTAAGTTGGATAAAGCAATAATAATGTTGGTTAAATCACTTTTAGTAATAAATGCGCCTCCAACAAATTTTGAATATAAAACTTCAATCGTATTTTCTTCTAAAGTTTCATTGATAAAAACGCCATCTAAATTATAAGGTTTTTCACGCGAATAATTGCACCCAGTATTGACGTCTTCGATAGAAAGTGGGTCGGCATTATAATAGGCGTTATATGCGTAAAGCTTAAGAAGTTTAAGTTCATCTACAGCTCCGCTTTCCACTAAATCTTGTGGCATTTCTTTAAAATATTTTGACAAATCCATTATTAAAATTCCTCTTTCAATATTTATTAGATCATAAATAAATTAGTTAAATCAATGTTGAATTATAACTTATAAAAAGAGCAATATATGACCAAATTAAAATTTATTTGATCGCATCCAATTTATCTTTCGCCAAACTAAATCCAGCTTCTTTACTTCTTTTGTAATAATTGATTGCTTTATTTAAGTCTTTATCGACATATAAACCGTATTCATATAAGTAGCCAAGATTATATAGGCAATGCATTTCATTATATTTACTACCTTCTAAATACCAATAGAAAGCTCTTTCATAAGATTTACTAACCCCTTCACCTTTTGAATACATCACTCCTAAATGATACATGCTGATAGGATTATTCATACTTGAAGAAAGAAAAAAAGTTTCAAAAGCTTTCTTATAATCAATAGATAAGCCATATCCATGATAATAATATAAGCCAATGTTATCTAAAACAGTTAAATCACCATATTCATACGCTAAAAGGTAATATTTTAAAGCTTCGGTGTATTGCTTTCTTTTTTCTAGACTTGAGGCATATAAAGTCATCGATTTAACATGTCCCAAATCAGCGGCGGTTTTTAAATAGGCAAGACCTTTTTCATCGTTATTTGAAATGAGCAATTTGCCTAAATTATATAAGCAAGGCAAATCATGAAGCTCCGCTCCTTTAGTGTAAAAATAAATAGCACTAGGTATATCGATATCAGTTCCAATTCCAAATTGATAACAATATCCAAGCTTACGATATCCTTCTTTTTGATGAGAATAAGCACTCTTTTTAGCGTTTAAAAAAGCTAAGCGATAATTGCCGACTTCTTTATAATGTTCATATAATTCTAATGGGTTGTTATTAACAATCATGTATACATTATATCAATATACATAATTATACTAAATAATTATTTTATTTAAGAAACTGGATTTTGTCTATTATATCAGGAGCGTATAAACTAAGCATGCCTTTGGTGAAGATGAGGACACCAATAGTGATCAAAATTATCCCACCAACAAGTGTTGCACTTCTTCCAATAGCTTTACCAAATTTACGGCCTAAATAGATGCCTAATAAACAAATAATAAACGTCATTAAAGCGATGATAATAGAAGCCACTAAAGCTTGTAAAAATTGATATTCATAAGTTTCTAAACCAACGCTTAAAGCATCAATTGAAGTGGCAATGCCTTGTATAAGTAAGCCTAAAAAGAATGAATGTTTCTTTTCTTTAGAGTTTTCATCGATTTCTTTTTCATCATCATTTTTCTTATGAACATATTCAATAATCATCTTAATTCCTAAATAGGTGAGTAAAACTAGGGCAATATAGGGGATTGCATATTTAAAGCCAGAAAAGAATTCATAAACTGTATGAACAAGGAGCCATCCAAGCATGGGCATTAAGGCTTGAAAGAAAGCAAATGTTCCAGTAATGGTAAACATTTTTCTTTTTTTCATAAAAGGATCTTCAAATCCACTTGCAAGAGAAACACTAAAAGCATCCATAGCTAAACCGACTCCAAATATAATCGAGCTGATAATTAATGACCATGACCAATTAATAGCGGTTAATATCATTTGTTTCTCCTTTTTAAAATAAACTTAATACACTTTATAAATCTTATCTTTGATTCTTAAACTAGCTTATCTAAATATATTATTAGAACAATTATATAATTAGATAGTAACCACTACTAAAAATATAATTAAGCGATATTTAAATATAATAATTTGATTATTTCTTAACTTTCTTAAAATATTTAATTTTATTTAAACATTTAAAATTCTTTAATTTATAAACCCAATTTGGATATCCAACTGTTCCAGGAGTATTCATCCGAGCGCTGTTATCGAGTTTGAGTAAATCTTGAAGTGGAAAGATAGTCATCAAAGAAGGAAGATTATAGATGTAATCAATTAAATCATCGTACAAATTTTCTTCGTTAGTCCCTAATTTGTAATATAGATAATTCTTTTGGTCATTATTTAACGCTGAGACCCAGCCAAATAATGTTTCATTATCATGAGTCCCAGGATAAACGATCATATTTTCATTAGAATACATATTTTCATTGAAGATATTGAATTGAACAACATACATTCCGGGAAGATGAAGTCGATCTCTTAATTCTAAGACAGTCGGAAATAAATCACCTAAGTCTTCAGCGATTAATTTGATATCTGGATATTTTTTATATAATTCGATGAAGAAATCATCTCTTGGCCCTACTTTCCATTCTCCAATACGGGCATTGCTCATTCCTCCGGGAATGACATAATATGTATCAAATGCTCTAAAATGGTCAATGCGAAGATAATCGCACATTTTAGCTAAATAACCAGTTCTATCAACTAATAATGAATAATGATCTTGCTTCATCTTTTCAAAATTATAAATTGGTGAGCCCCATAATTGTCCATCATCGCTAAAGGCATCGGGTGGTACTCCTCCAACTTCGGTTTGTTGATTGTTATTATCAAAGGAGAATTGATCTTTATGAAGCCAACAATCAATCGAATCAAATCCGACATAAAAAGGCATATCAGCAATGATAGCGATATTATGTTTTCTAGCATACGAAAGAAGATGTTTCCACTGCTTAATAGCGATATATTGAATAAAGATAATAAAATTGATTTGTTCGATATATTTACGTGGTGCTTTATGATGAGTTGAATAATAATTGATTTGCCATTCTTCCCACTCATTCCACGCTTTATGATCGTTCATTTCTTTAAAGACTTCATAAGTCGCATATTCCATTACCCATGGATTACGGGTCTTAAATTTCTTTAATGCATCAGTGTTGCCTTTAAGATATTTTAAATAAGCTTTATATAGATATTTCTTTTTAAATTCGCCAACATTATAATAGTCGACTTGATCACTATTTTTTTTAAAAGAAGGAACTTTGCCTAATAACTCTTCTTTAGTTAAATAATCTAAAGAGATATAGCGATAATCGACAGCTTTAGAGCAAGTTGACATATAAGGAGATTCTCCTGGTCCTAAAGGGTTAAGAGGAAGAATCTGCCAGTAACGATAATGATGGCTAGAAAGCCAATTGACAAAATAAAATGCTTCATCCCCAAAATCTCCAATGCCGTGATTAGAGGGAAGAGATGAGACAGGAAGTAATATACCAATATTTTTTTTCATATTTTTCACCTAACGGACAATATCATATTAAGTTATGAAAACGTTATCAATCAAAAAAGACAAAAATCGAATAAATTTAGTAAATGATAATGTTTTAAAGCTTTATAAACTCCACTTTTCCACACTTCTTTAGTGACATAATGAGCCGCTTCTTTGACTTCTTTTTTACCGTTATTTAAAGCGATGCCGTAATTAACGTTTTCAAACATCGATATATCGGCAAAATCATCTCCAAACGCCATAGCTTGAGATTTATCTAATTTTAAATAATCTAATACCTTAATAACGGCATCCCCTTTTAGATGAGGCTTAGCAACGATATCCACTCCATAATCAGCAAAACGGAAATAGTCTATCCCTTTTGGTAATAACCTTTTAATCTTTTTATCTAATTTTTTCGGAGCAAATAAGAGTGCTGTTATCACATCCTCATTACTAAATGGTTTAACCGGAGGCATTTCTTCTTTAAAGGTTTGAAATAATAAGTCGACATAATCGTTTTTTTCTCTTATTAAGAAGCGATCATCTTTCGTCGATAATTCCATTGTTAAGTCAAAAGAAGTGATGACATCACATATTTCGTGCAATTTATCTTTTGGAAATCGATATTCGTAAATCTCCTTATTATTAATAACGATATATCCACCATTCATAGTAATAAATCCGTCCGGTTTAAATATATCGAAGACGCCTAATTGATAAACGCTATGCAAAGGTCGAGAAGTTGAAATAATAACTTTAATGCCCTTCTTTTGAAGATGCTTTAAAGCAATGATAGAACGCTTATCAAATCTTTTGTGTTTATGATCATAAATTGTCCAATCAATATCGACAAATATTATCTTAATGTCTTTCATAATAATTCATCTAAAGTAGTTATCTTTTCTTCTTTATAGTCGTGATATTCATTATCTCTATCTAATAATAGATAAGATATTCCTGCATTTTTTCCAGCGCTAACATCATCTAAAGCGTCTCCGATATAAACTACTTTATCTAATGGCCCTATATAATTAAGCATCTCTAAAGCTTTAAAAATTGGTTCGGGATGAGGTTTATGAATGGAGATAGTGTCATTACCAACGACAACGGAAATAAGGTTTTTTCTAATCTTAAAAAATGATAAAACATCTTTGACATGGGTTGTGTTGTTGCTTGTCACAATCCCTACTTTTTTATTATTGTTAACTAGTTGTTCAATCACACTAATTGTCTCATCGTAAATCTTTGTTTTTTTAACGGTTTCTTTATCGTTTAGCGTTTCAATGATTTTGTTTTTAAATATTTCGACTTTATCTAATGGTCCATTAAGATTTTGATAACCCTTCGATAAAGGAATGCGCATTAAAGTTTTTACTTCTTTTTCACTAATGGTAATTCCAACGCTTAAATAAGCTTTTGAAAAGACTCTAATTAAAGAATCTTCACTATTGACAAGCGTCCCATCAAAGTCGAATAAATAGATGTCGTAATCCTTCATAACCTTCATATTCTAACTTATTTATAATATGTTAGTAAGAAGGAAAAGAAAGTTTTTTATGGCTCTTATTGCTATAAGTAAAGAGGCTCTATATAATCTATTATCGTTATGGTTTTAAAAAAAGAAGAAAACAAAATAATTAAAAACAAAATATTACAAGCAAAATTAGTCTATTTAATTATCTGCAATGTCCCAGTTTGCTTTTTCTTATGTATTGCTAGTTCCGTCTCCGGAGTGACTGATATAACAAAAGGAGTTATCACTATTTCATTAAACGAAATCATGTGGCTCAATTTCATTTATAATTTTATTGTTTCGTTCGTATGTGCGATGGCGATTGGTATGTTTGTTCCTCTTACCCAAATTGGAAGATGGTTTACTTCCCTTTTTAAAGTTGATAATAAGACTTATACGCATAATATGCCGTATCGTTTACTTTCTACTTTAATAATTACTTGTATTTATTATGCCGGCATAACTCCAGTATCAACTATATTTAATGTCTTCATCTTAAAAACGATGAGCTTAGAGCAATCATTTATCTCGTGGATTATCAATATCCCTTTGATGTTACTCGTCGGGTTTGTTTCTTCATTAATTAGTGATATCGCAGCGTATAAAATTGCTCATTCTATCGATTCTAATTTTTAGATTAATTAATGATGTCCTAACTTTAATGAGGCTTCCGTCTCTTTTTTCCATGATTTAACAGTGTTTATATAAAAGATAATACCTAATAAAGCCGTTATAGTTTCAGAAATGGGAAAAGCAATCCAAGTGTAATTAACACCCATAAATGAAAATAAATACATGATTGGTACAAGGCATATTATTTGACGTAGCAATACCAAAATAGTGCTTTTAAAGCCTTTACCAATTGCTTGGAAAAAGGTTGGAGTCGATAAAGAAAATATAGCACTAGCAAAAGAAGAACCGATGATTGGGAAAGCAATCAAACCAATTGAAATAACATCTTCATTATTCGTAAATAGAGTCATCATAGTTCGAGGAAAAAAGATAAAACAAACCATTCCGATAACCATTAAGATTGAACATATGACCCAACTATATTTCATGATGTCGCGACATCGCTGATATTCCTTTTGTGTAACATTATATGAAAGAAAAGGTATGATGCAGACATTAAGGCCGAATACAGGTATAAAAAAGAATGACTGGAGCTTATAAAATAGTCCTAATACAGTAATCGCATTTTCTCCAAACTTAGCTAAGATGAGATTGAGTAAAGAAATATAAACAGAGAACAATAATTGTTGAAGACCGGCACTATAGGCGTATAAAAATATATTTTTAATATAATAACCAAATTCCTTAAATTTAGGTGGCATTCTAAACCCTTTATATATTGAAACTAAAAAGGCCACAAATTGACCAATAACTGTCGCTATTGCAGCACCTGCCACACCCATTTCAGGAAATATCCAAATGCCAAATATCAATAAATAATCTAATAAAATATTAGTTAAAGCACCTGCGACTTGACCAATCATTGGTTGAATCATATTGCCTCGAGCTTGATGAGAACGAGCGAAATTAGCTTCTAAAAAGACGAATAAAGAGCCTGAACACGTGATGAGACCATAAATAACACCATCTTTAATCGTTTCACTAGATTCCGCCATAGAGGCGAAATAAGGTTTCATCACAAAAAATGAAATAACGGCATAAATTAGCCAAAATATAATAGAAATAATAGCGCCTACTGCAACAGTTGCTTCCGCTTCTTTATTTTTCTTTAAAGCATATTCATGCGCCATAAAAGTATTGACTCCCACTCCTATACCAGTGGATAAAGCAATAGAAATATATTGATATGGATAAATAATGGTTAAGGCAGAAAGAGCACTATCGCTATAGTGGCCAAGAAATAAAGAATCCACGACGTTATATAAAGCTTGAATGAGCTGAGAAAACATGACAGGTGGAGCGATTAATAGAAGGGCTTTTAGCACCTTTTCTTTTCCAAATATTCTTTGTTCTCTACTTAGTTCTTCCATATATCCGATAGAAGATTATATACCTACTTTTTCTTTTGTAAATATAGAGACAAAAAATAATTCATAATTATTTAGATACCTTTTTAAATATTAAACTTAATAATTCAAAGCACAAAAAAAGAAGCTTTATTAGTGCTTCCTTTTTTAATTATCTATTAGTCCTTAAACCAACAAATATGATCAAATAAAATGATACAAACTAAGTCTAAAACCCAGCCAATAAATCCAGCCCACAAAAGCCAGATGATAGCTAACACTAATCTAAGAACATTAATTTCTTTTTTAGTGAAGCAACCAACCACACGATATATTCCCCAAATAATATCGATAATTGGTAAACAAAATAAAATTTTGACCAAGGTTGAACGATTATCCATCCATTTAATAAAAGCCATGATATTGTCCTCCTTTTTCTCTACCTTTTTATTATAGAATTACCATAATTCAAATACAATTCTAGATGAGCAAATTTATAAAATAAAAAAGCATCTAATATAGATGAAATTAAATTCAAAAATAGATGCTTAATTTATTTTAGTTATAAAAGTTAGCGCAATCGTAAGTAACTGTTAAAGAATCGATGGTTAATTTATTTAAAGCATAGGCGTTAATATAAAGCGTATTAAATCCTTTACTTGCATCGAATTCATAAGAAGTTGTTCCAACTTTACCAACGTTAACTATTTCTTCTTCTTTAACGGAATTCTTACCATCAACCACTTCTACTTTTCTTGCTCTTAAATCAAAGTTACCATCATAATAAGCATCGTAGACTGAAACATTAATTGAAACGGAAGTAAGCCCATTAATATATAAGTCACCTTGAAAGCTTAATCTGCCATAACTACCACTTCCAGCAAAAAACGCGTCTCCTCCAGTGGTTAATTTGTCACCATAACCAGATAAATCATATTCAATAAAATGTTTACTCTTCTCATTGGTGACAATTTGACCCATAAAAACGTAATATCCATCTTCATCTAAAGATTCTAAAGTAACATTTTTATCAAAGGTAAAGGTACGACTATATTCATCGCTAGCAATATTTCGATTAGGGTGAGTAAAAATTACTGAACAGATGCTAAGAATTGATGCGCTAGATAGAATAGAAGCCGCTAATAGGATTTTTTTATTCATGTTGTTTTTCCTCGTTTCTGGGTGAAATTATATCAAAAGAGGTTTGTTTTAGATAGTGTCATTATACCGTTATTTGTTTCTACCTTTTGATTTTTGAATTCATGTTAAAATGTCTCCAAGGGTGGTCCTTTCCTGGTTTCCATTTTGGTCGGCCCACCTTTTTTGTTTCTTCAACTTCTTCAAATGCTTTTAAATCGTAAAATTCTCCGTCATGAACAGCTACTACTTGGCCATCTC
>CAVDWX010000006.1:0-15419 GCA_963612735.1 Gemmiger formicilis
ATAACTAATGGTTCATATAAAGAAGCACCATTAAAAAGTTCTATGGTGTAAGCTTCACTATTGTCAAATGTTTCATTTAAATCTTTTAAATAACCATAACATTTAATTACCCCATAGCAATCAATACTTCCTTTTTCGGTAATAACCATTTCAGCATATTGTCCAACAGTTGCTCCTTGCATCTTGCTGCCAGGTCCTTTTTCGCCAGTGATAATTAATTCAGAATTATTTTTAATTGTTAATTTAGCATTTAATTTAATTTGCAATTTTCTTTTATTAATCGGATCATTATCTGCAAAGGTTGATGAAGTGTAAAAATTTGTTTTAACAAAATCATTATCTTTATTATCTTCGCTATAAATAACACGTAAAATATCACCAGCAGAATCGCTACCTAAAGAACAATCATTATTAATTTCAACAACAGTATTAGAATTACCGGGCAAAACATAAATTGTTTCTGAAGTGCTTGCAAAGGTAGTTGAGGCAACATTTAAAGCTGTTTCAAGATTAGAAAAAGCATAATTAACATTATCCTTAACAAAATAACATACTGGTTTAGTATTTTTCGTAACTTCAGTTGTCGCACTGTCAGGTACATTTTTAATATAATCAATCCATTCCGCACTAAAAGAAGCAATAAAACTAGATAAAGTAGCAATACCTAAAATCATTAATATTGGTCGTTTTAGTAAAGAAAAATGGCTCTTCCTATTCATTTTCATTCCATCCTAAACAAAGTTTTAAGGTTAATGTTTTGTTCCAATCCGAAAAGTTTTTTAAATATTCAATAGTGATAGAGAAAGAAAATTTAACAAACTCTATGCCTTTAGAACCAAAACTTGAAAAATCTAAATTATAAGTTGGAAAGACACCACTAACAGAAATGCCTGTAGTAATTTCCTCTTTTAAATAGCCTTTTACAGTCTTGAAGTCATCGGTTTCTTCAATGCTAAAATTTAAAGTAACGCTAGATAAATTTATAAAATCAATAATTTCTAATTTATCTTTATATGCAATTTTAAAAGTTCCTTCAAAAGTCGCAGACGTTCCACTGCTAAGAGTAAACGTATTAGATTCAGGAACAAAATATCCATACGCTTCAGAATAATATAAAGGTTTAGTAATCTTTATGTCTTCAAAGCATTGAATATATTTATCTTCGGTCACTACGGTATCAGCTTCAATTACTAAATCCGTATATTTAGTGTCATTTCCTTCTACTACCCAAGAAGAAAAGCCAACGCCTACAAGGGAGAGCATACAAAGAAAAGCAAAACCACCACCGAGGTAGTTTTTAATATGCCTTTTTAAGATATGCTCGCGGTAAATCATATGTTATAAGCTATTCTCCTCATATATCGCGTAAAGAGTTAAATCACCCATAACAGGAGTAAAATTAGTAAAATAGCTATCGCTCACTCCCATATTTAATGTAGCGCTCCAGCCAAGGAAAGTATAATCAGCTTTCACTGCTTCAGGCAAAGCTCCATATTTATTTAAAGCATAATAATCGCCGTGTTTAATTTGAGTGACGTAAATGGTAGAACCTTTAACTGTGGCTCCTTCACCTGGATCAAATGTCACAGTGTGCATTGTTTGTTCCGCTTTTAAGCTGGCAATTAAAGTCCAAGTACCATCTACTTTTAAATAAATCGCCGTAATCGAAGTATTGAAATAGAAATCTCCATCCACCCCAATACTTTCACTTGGTTCGCTATTTCCGTATAACCAAGTTTTGCCCGCTTCTCCAGTATCACCTTTTTCCGCTTTTGGAATAGTAAATGTCTCGCTAGTTCCATCACTATATGAAATAGTCACAACCGTATCGCCTTTACTCGAATCAGCGCTTATCGATTCAATCCCTCTTCCTGGTTCACCTTTTTCACCGCGCGGAATGGGAATGACTTCACTTTTAGTGCCATCGCTATAAAGAAATTGAATGCCGGTTAATACACCAGATGTTGCATCAGTAATTTGTTCTATACCAACAATAGAGACACCGTTAGGAAGTTCAAAATCAGTATAAGTTCCATCAGTGTAAGTAATAGTAAATAGAGTGGATTTACCGTCTTCACTAGGAACGGGATCACTCACTTTATCAATCCCCACTGCGTCTTTTCCATCGTTTCCTTTTGGAATGGTGACGGTAAGAGGGGTTTTAGATTCATCATTATATGTAATCTTTAAAACTAAATCTCCCTCTTCATTCGTGGAAGTCGTGATTTCTTTTATCGCTAATAATTCATCAGTGCTCGTTTTAAAAAAGCCACAACTAGTTAAACTTAAAGGCGCTAGTAAGAAGAGCAAAGCAGAAAGTAGATAAGTGAATTTCTTTTTCATGATTAATAATTTCCTTTCATATAATTGTTAATGAGAGTTTGAACTTTAGGTGTTTCATTAAATAGATAACCGTTTCTCGTACAAACGAAGGAAAATGGGTTGAACCCTGTTACTATAGTAACACATTTTAATAAAATGTTTTTCATCATTTGTATGTAATTAGTTCCACTATATTTATATTTATCAAGCAAATATTCATCTAAGAATGATAAATCAATCTTTTCCGTAATTTGTTTTTCATATTCGCTACCGCTGATGAAATTAACAACACTATTATTTTTCCCACCCCCATAATAAGCAAGAGCAATATTAGTGTAAGAAACATATGATCCATCTTCTTGTTTGACGCGGTTAAGTCCACCAGCTTGTTCGATTTTTCTTCTAAGCAAAGGAATAAGTGGGAATATATCATCGATAGTTATTTCTCGAATTTCACTCCCGGAAGAAGAACCGATTAACGAATTATAAATATCAGATATATTTTCTAAAATAAGTCCACTTAAATCGATATTATCAACCTTTTTATAATCATAAAATTTAGTGTTACCATAAATGCTAACATGTGCAGGATAAGAAACGCCTCCCACCCCGTTAGCGAATAAAGGAACGATGCTAGAAAGTGCTCCTCCACCCATCGAATAAAACATATTTTTAATTTTGCTAGGCGAACCGTTATATAAGAAAGGTCCATTAAACATCGTTTCTAAGCCAATCGAAGCAATACCGGACATATAAAATAAAGTATCGGTAATATCGACATCCGTATTATAGCTATTAGAAGCATAATCTAACCCTTCTTGAATGGAAGTAAGAGCAACTTTACTCTTACTAGCGTCTTTAAATTCACCGCTTAAATAATTATTTAAAGCCGTATCTCCTTCAGAAGTTGAAGTATAAGTAGAATTATTATAAGAAAGATAAGAAGCGATATTAGAATTGACTTTCTTTCCATTTTCATTAATGAATTCATGACTAATCGAATCATCGACTTTACTATATTCATTACTTGAAACGCTTAATAAAAAGTTCCGTGAATAAGAAATTAAACAGTTGGTAACATTAACATTTTTACTCGACATGATTTTTAAAACCGTCTTCCCACTTGAAAGACGAGAATTAATGATATTGATATCGTTACCTTTAGTTTCTAAAACAGTCCCAGTATATTCTAAGTTTGCTAAATTATTACCAAAGTCACAATTTTTTAAATTGATGTCATTAATGGTAATATCATTACCTTCAACATACATGCCAATATTATCTTGCCCGTACGCTGCGACAAGTGGCTCCTTATTAGGATCGCCTAAACAGTAAAAAGGTAAAGGTCCTTTAAATAAATTCTTTTCATTTAATTGAGGAAGCAAAACACCATTAACTTCAATCGTTGAATAAGGATAAGTTAAATTATGTAAATTAAGGGTATAACCATTCCCATATACATCTTTTTGAATATGAATGCCGGCGATGATTTGATTACTAATCGGTGAATAATCTTTATTCGATGAAGCAAATTCATTCCACTGCATGATATATTCATGATTATAAGTCGTTTTAAAGCGATATACTTCATTATCAAAATTAAAGTCATTATCTTTATTTAACGTTCCAAATAGCTCAACGTTATTGCTCTTTAAAGTCGTTTTATCCTTATTGGAATCAAAATTATAAGCATTTGATAAACTTTCTAAATGTTTTCTTAAAACAATGATTTCTCCCTCGCTAGATAAATTAGAGCAGTGCAATAAATCTTTATAGCTATAAACATTAACCCCGTCATTAACAACACTAAATTTAAAAATACATGCTTCACCCGTATCTAAATCAGAAATTGAAAAACCAAATGTGACATATATTTCTATTGTTTTTAAAGTTGATTTTATATTTTTCCTATTTTCATTACTATCTTCTTTAAAGAGAAGAGAAGAAATCTTAATCTTCTTATTAATCATATCGACATCGACATATTGTTCATCATCTAATTCTTTATCGATTAATGATTGAACCTTTAATAATTTGACTTCGCTCGCATTTCTTTCCCCATACGTATTAATCTTAAAATCAAAAGAAGCTTCAACCTTATTAAAAGAAGAATCAAAATCATATAGACCAAAATAGGAATGAGTATCGATATTGGACTGGGAAGAAGAAATGGAGGGAGTAACACTAATCGCGGAAGTAGAATAAATAATCCCATCTAAATAACGATATATATTCCCTTTTTCATTCGTACAAGTAATCTTCACTTCCCCTTCGTTTAAACCTTTTAAATATGATCTATTATTTTTTAAAACAATTTCAGCGTTAGGAGTTTCATGATCGTCTTTATTAACTACTGACCACACTAATTTGGCATTTGTAACCGGATAATTTTTATCGCTGATTCCATATGCATTTAATTCTTTTTCGCTATTTATTTTGACCCCAATACTATCTTCATAGTCCCAGCCAATACTTAAAATATCATTTTCAAATAGATTAAAAGTCATCGATATCACACTGACACCAAGTAGAGCAATGATAAAAGGGAATAATAAAAGAATGAATAAATTCTTCTTACCCATTAATTGATGACCTCCATTTCAAGAAACCATTTATTAAATTTATTTTTTCCTCTAATTAAGAAAGGAAGGAAACATAAAATTAAGATTAATAAGCCCACTAGGTAGGAGTAATAGATACTGATCTTATAAAAGGAAAATAACATCATCACAAAAAAGGAAATTAAAGGTAATAGATAAGTAGATAATGTCGAAAATAAATAGTTTCTCGCTCCATTGCGTTTAATCTTTAATTCTTCATATAAAGAAATTAAAGACAATATTGCTAAAAAGAATAAGACATAAATAAATGAACATAAAGCATTTAAAAAGTTCATCTGTTTAGAAATCAATAAAACAATAATCGAAAGTAAAGAAAAGAAAGTGACTGCGAGATAAGGGATTAATAATTTAGCGAATAATTGTTTAGCTATCGGAACTGGGATAGTTTTAATAACTCGAATGTTTTTATTCTCATTGCTGATATAACTAGTACCGCTTGAAAAGACAATTGCCACCATTAAAAGTAAAATCAAGAAATCTAAGATAGCGATGATGTCGGGTATAGCTAAAGCATAATATGATAAAGTCCCATTTTTAAAGATGACATTAAGTCCGTTAATGACAAAATAACTTAAGACCGGTTCAATGAATAATAAGCCGGTAAAAGTAATTAAATAATTGGAATTCCTAAATAAGATAATCAATTCTTTTTTAATTAGAGTAGGGAATAATTTATGAACTTTGACTTCTTTAATTTTATCATTTTTCTTTTCTTGCTCACTGGAAGGAAGATATAAAAAGCGATGATAAAAATAAATGGAAAGAGATAAACCGATGATAAATATGCCTCCATTAAACGCTAAATAAGGAAAGATGGAAGAAGGTTTATTCTTAATAAAGACATCCACTAAAAAGTTAACGGGGAATAATCTTTTTGAAATAGCCACAAAAGCATCTAATCTTTCTTTAGTAAATAAGGAATCAAATTTAGAATTGGAAACGATATTGACAAATAAAGATAAGACATAACCATATAAAAACGCTAAAGAAAAGCCAACGATAATAATAACGATGAGCTGTAAAAATAAATGTTTTGAAAAATAATCAGAAATAGATTTAAAGGGCATTAATAAAATTAAAGCCACTCCCCCTTGAAATAAAAACATGCAGATTGGGTAATAAAAGGATTGATAATAATAAGTTAATCCGCGGTTTAAAGAGATGCCGTAAGCAATAAATAGAGGTAATGTAAATAATAAATTAAAGAAATACATGATGAGAAATAAAAAAATTAATTTTGAAATGATCTTTTTCTCATTAGAAATGGGGTAGGGACCAATGGTAACGATATCAGCATTATCAAAAAATAATTTTTTGGCATAAATTAAACATAGAAATGTTAATAAAATCATTAAGATAAATAAGAAAATGCTAAATAAAGCAATAGAGGCGCCGTTATAGGCTTTAATCTTATTTAAAATAGTGCCAAATATCTTAATCTCAATATAGATAAAAATCGAAGCGATGATTAAATAAAAGATAAAGGTTAAGATGCGATTAGTTAACGTCCCTTTCCCTTTAAATAATAATTTAAAATCTTTAGCGATGAGATTAAGCATTATTTTTCCTCATAGACATTTAAGAATATGCGCGGAAGTTGTAAAGCTTTATTAGGTGAACGTTTTAAGTCTAATAATTCATATACAATTCCCTTATTAACAATGGCGACACGGTCACATAATTTGCCCACTAGTTCGATATTATGAGAAGTGATAAAGACGGTCTTACCGTGATTAGCGTATTCTCTCATCATCTTTTTAAGTTCTTCGACCGCCATGATATCAAGTCCAACTGTGGGTTCATCTAAAATCCAGATATCTGGATTATGAATTAAAGAAGAGATGAGACATAATTTTTGTTTCATACCATGACTATAAGAAGAGATTAATTTAGACAAATCTTCTTCTTTTAAATCAAGACGATTACATAAATATTTGTAATTAGTTTTAAATTCACCTTCTGAAATTTGAAATATGGAAGCGACAAATTCTAAATATTCATAACCCGTCATCGTTTCATAGCACGTCGGTTCACTAGCGACATATCCAAATAAAGATTTAGCAATAAGCGGTTCTTTAGAAATGTCATATCCATCTAAAGTAATGGTACCTTTATTAAAACGTTTGATGCCAATCATACAATCAATCGTGGTTGATTTACCAACGCCGTTTTTTCCAATAAAGCCAAATAATTCACCCGGATACACTTCTAAATTGAGCCCTTTTAAAACTTCATGCTTGCCGTATGATTTATATAAATTAGAAATCACGATGGAAGGCTTTTTTTCTTCTTTTATTTCGTCTTTATTAATCTCTTCCATAACTTCTCCTAATCTTGATAAAGATAATTTGGTTATCTTTTAAAACATATTTAGAATGACAAGATGAACAAGTATAGATATTATTATCATCAATAACTAATTCCATCTTTTTACAAATCGGGCAATATTTGGAATAGATGAGTTCATTCCCTTTTACCAATCGATAATGATTAGAAATGATTTCTTTAATCATCTTATTTTCTTTAAGTGGATCTTCATTTGAATAATAAATCTTCTTATTTTCAATATAGCCATATCGCCATATCGAAATAAAATTAACACTATCAAAATTATCATATTCGCTTAAATCAGGACGTAATTGATTTAAATCATGTTCAACAATTAATAAGATCAAAGAAGTATGATTGATTAATTTATTATCTAACTTAATCATAACTTGATTAGTTTCCTTAGCTAAACTAATTTCATAATGACAATATTCATTAGTGAATGATATCGGCTTATAAATATCAAATTTAGATTTATCAATCTTAATATCGAATCCATTCTTTAAAAAATAAGAGATAAGAATATAGAAATAATATTCCTTTAATTTATTATTGATGGAATTACTATCTCCATATTTAATCATTTCTTTATAAAAGCGATAAACGCGATTATATAAATTGTTATCGAGCAATATATTCGTCGGAGCAACATTATCAATCTTATGATGTTCTTTATTGATTACTTTATAAAAATAAGTGCTCTTTAAATAGCGGAGCTTATTACTAATTTTTTTAATCAAAGCGATGATATCGACTTGATTCTTCTTTAATGTAAGAGAAGTAACATTCCCGTTAAGTCGAGAAATCATAATCATATAGAAAGAAGAATAATTTTCAATATCTTTTGAAATGAGATTGATGACATGAACCATTAAATAATTTTCATACGTCTTAATCTCATCGATATGTTCTTTATAATAAACTCTTTCAGGAATCATCCCGATGACATTTCTTCTCCACATCGAAGCATCTTTCACCGTTTTAGAAAAATCATCATTATCTAAAGAGCCGGCTTGTCCACTTCGAATAATGATCTCATTATATGTAGAAGAAAGTAAGGGCTTAGAAGCAATCGAATTTAAAATGGAAAGAATGTAATTAATTTCATTTAAATAATCGATATCCTTTTTTAGAAAGGAAGATTGAATAGAAGCGATATGACTATTTTTTAAATAGGAGAAAACCTCCTTATTAGGTTTAGCTAAACATTTATCTAATAAGGAAGCATATATTTCATTTAAATAATATTCTTCGCCTCTAAGCATAGAATTATAACTTTCTAATTAGGTTATTGATGACTTTCTCTGATAAAGGAAGGGTATCGCTTCCATAGATATCATGGATGAGTTCGATTAATTTCTTTAATGAAGGTTTGATATATTCTTCAAAGCGACCGTCTAATTTAGAAATAATCTTACGAGAAAGGATGAAGTCAAGCGCTTCTTCTTTTTTGCCTCCACAAGAAACATAAACTGGAACAATCGTTTCAATTTGATTTAAGATACGGTTACCAAAGGTGACATCAAACGTATCATAAATATAATCGGCGATCTTATTAAATTTAAGTAAATCATTTTTACTCAAGCGATAAGTCTTTGTATTAATCGCCTTCTTATAAAGGGATTCTAATTTAGAATTAGATAATTTAATGGTACTCACTTCACCCTTAACATCGATAAATGGATTACGGTTATCGAAATAGATGGTATACGCTCTATCGTAAACCTTATCAGAAATGGAGAAGGTCGAATCATCCTTATTCGCAGTTCCAACAAAATATGAATTAGAAGGAATTTGAATATAACCATTATCTAATTTTGCGGGTGGAACAAAGCCATACGGAAGTTGAAGGATTCTTAATTTCCATTCATCAATTGGATATTCCAAAACGGATAAGAAGTCAGCGAAATAATATTCAATACGGGAAATATTCATTTCATCGAGAACAAAGATATTGATTTGATCGGGATTATAATTAGCGCGATATAAATTGAGTAAGAAGTCGGTTTCACTATACGTCTTACTGAAATCATTGAAATAACCTAAGATAGATGATTTGTCTCTCCATGTGGATTGAACCGGTAAGAATGTTACCTTGGCATTGATGAATTTAGCAAAATAACGAGGTAAAGAAGATTTACCAGTTCCAGATAAACCTTCTAAAATCGCAAGTCGAGTCGCGGCAAATCCAGAAACGAAGTAGCGGAGTGTTTTAATATCGTAATATAAATGCTCAGCTTTTGCTAAATATGCTTGGAATCTAGTAACGATTTCTTCTAATGATAAATCATCGCTTTCCACACTTTCAATGGCATAACCATCATATTCAGTATCAATAGAAGATAATCCAGGGAAAACTTTTTCACGGTCATCTAAACCTTCAACAAGATTAGAAGAACCATTAATCGAAGCGTTATCTAAAGATGAAGCACCACTTCCTCCTCCCACTCCTACACCTGGAACAAGATTAGAATTATCGTTATCAAAATTCGCGGTCACATCATTATCGACATCATCATTATCTTCTAAGCCATCCGCTTCACTTCTTTTAAACATCTTATATGGTTTATCGATTAAGACTAAATTGCAGATTAACATTCCTACTGCACCGATAAAAAGAGCGAGTAAAAGATAAACAACTAAAGCAACGAGTATCGAATTACCTAAATAGATGGAAACATATTTCATATCATCCTTATGAAGAGCACCGATTAGAAGCATCGTCACGCCATAAGAAAGGCCAACACAAGCGATAAGAGTAATGAGATAGGTTAAGATCATTCTCCAATCATAACGAGGAATCTTATTGATTTTAGCAAAGCGTACTTCATACGTAATAGCAACAGCAAAAACAATGAGATATATACCCACTAGTGCTAGACCGATTAAACCGACTACTCCGTCCACCTTGACAATGGTGAGATTCATCGATTTAGCTAATAATAATAACGGGTTATCAGTAGCAAAAATCTTAGTTGTTTCAGCGGTTAAACATAAACCTGAAAACACCACTAATGCGGCAAAAATAGCCACTAATGCGATAATGACTAAATTGAATCTTGTAAAATAGGGAATTGATTTCTTATTCTTCTTCTCCATCTTCTACATCCTCCTTATTATGTAATTCTTTACTATTTAAGATATCGTCTTGTTCCTTTTGTAATTTATTAAATAATTCTATTTCTTCCTCATTCATTTTTCTTTTCTCTTTAAATCCATCACTAGTGAATAGATATACTTCATTGCGATAGAAGATGGATTCTAAAAATGATGATTCCATTTCTAGATAAGTTTTATCATTTAATAAATCGATATCAAAATGTTCATTTAAAATTTCTTCTCGATCATATGTTGCTTCTTCTAACTTACGATTAAAGTGAGAGATGAATAACATGGTATAGACAATACTTACTACTGTTATTATACCAGCATAGGACTGAAAAAACATGATGAAGACACCAATGGACTTAATTCTTCGATTGGTATATAAACCAATCACATCATTAAATTTAGGACTATACGAGTCATTCGCATTATTATAATCACCGCGTGTGACAAAGCGAGTGACACCGTTACTATCGACTTTGATATCGATAATGCGATGAATAACATTAATCTTCTTATCGTTTTTAAAAGCGATGACATCATATTTCTTTAATTGATTAACATTATCTACTTTTGCAACAACAATTAAATCGTATGTATTAAATTGATTATTTAGATTATAAGTAACTAGATAATCATTAGCTTCATTCTTATGTGACATCGACCCACTGGCGACAACTAAAACGGAATTGCCACCGATAGTAGTGACATTATTCTTAATGCGAGAATAGATAGATAGTCCAAATATAGGTATGAGAAACGCTAAAACAGTGTAATAGACCACATTTTTGATAACCTCTACCGTTTTTTGTCTTCTTTTGACGGAAGAATTATTCTCATAAATCAATTTATCTATGAGTTCGATATCGCGATCTCCTCGCTTTATCTCACGGATAGAGGTATCAATATAATGCTTATATAAGATTGAGATAACCGCTGCAAAAGCGCCTACTCCTATAATTGTGACTACTAATGCAATAATGTCTGTCGTAGTCATTGGTTAAATTAATTAAGCCTCAGCAGTATCTGCACTGATGGTGATAGTAAATTTAGGTGCATCATCAATGTTTTTACCGTAAATAACTTCTCTTAAATCAGTAAGAGTATAATTTGCGGCTGCGACCACTTCTTCTAAACTACTAACTTTGCCTTCTCCTCCAACCTTATTGGGCAAATCATTTTCTGATGAAATAATTTTATCAGTAGTTTCTTTTTTTGTTGAAAGATATTCATAAGCATCAACAAAATATTTTGCGGGATTAATTTTTTTAAAAGCAGAACCCCATTTAAATGAAACAGTATATTTAAAAATATAAGTACTTGCATCCTCCGCTGTTAGATAAATGCCATCATCAACGGTCGCTCCTTGTATAGCGCTATAATCAGCATAATAAGTGGAAGAAGCAGTATAGCTTAAAACCTTCCCATCATCAGAAAAGCAATCTGGTAATTCTATATAATTCTTATTTTTAGCATCACTTAAACCAGTTTTATTATCATCTTGTGTCATCTTAAAGTTTAAACCACTAAATTTCGATTCAGCACCAGTTGTAACTTTTCCATAAATAGTTAAACTTAATACAGGCTTTTCATTAACTTGTGGTTTAATGCTAAAATCAATATATGTAGCAGATTCCGGTTCAAAAACAAAATCTCCTAAATTTGCTTTCTCAACATCAATAACAATAGATTGGTTTGAGACAGTACCAACAGTAACAGATCCATTAACATCTTTTTTTGTAGTAGTAGAAATCACCCATGCCGCAAAACCAGTTGAGACTAAAGCAACACCAGCAAATAAAGATGCGCCTAATACTAATTTATTTCTTTTATAAGATTTTCTTGTTATTTTAGACATTATTTAAATCTCCTTATTAATAAATAATAATACCCACTAATTAGTGGTGATAGTCAATGTGAATTTACATTCGTTCAATTTATAAATAGTTTCTAATGCACTAGCAAATGACGATTTTTTACTTAAATCCCAATAATCAGAACTACTAGAAGCCATTTCTTCAGCATATTTAGCGGGGTTTTCACTATTAAATGCAGTGCCCCATGCAAATTGTACCTTAATTGTATAAGTTGCATCTCGGCTATTATTAACTTGTATAGGTCCACTGATAAATATACCTGCTTCAGAACCGGATTGTTCGCTATCTTTTTTAGTAGGCAAATCTCCCACCACTTGTGCGGTAAGCGCAGCCGAATATTGCGAACCATTAGAAGTTTCCTTAAGTTCAGCGTTAATTGTAACCTCCGGTTCCTCTTCCTCCGAAGAGCCAGCAGTTTTGTAAACATTGCTTACTTTTATTTGCACAGTGTCAGAAAGTTGTTCTTTATCTTCTGAAGTATTGTTAAGCCAGGTAGAAGTACTAGTAAGAGTGGTATTATCCATTCCAAAATATATTTTTCCACTAACTTCATTATAGGTTGTTGGATTAACACTATTGGCCCATTTAATTTCACTAATAGCGTGCAAATTATTTTCAACGGTATCAACGGTAATAGTTCCACTAACATCTTTAGAGTCTCCACCTGAAATAACCCAGGCCGCAAAACCAACAGACGCTAATGAGATGAGACTTAATGAAGCAATACCTAACGTAATTGACTTCTTTGCAGAATTTCTTTTTCTTATTATCATTTTTATCCTCCTATAAGTTTACAAGTAAGATCGTAATTTTGCTGGCACAATAAGTACATTTACTTATGGTCATTCAAAATCGTGATTAATAACTTTACTTGATTTATCAAATTATACAACCCCCCCACCGTGAATTTAAAAATTTGTAGTCGAAATTCTAAAATTCAAGGAAGAAAACGTATTCATAAATGACTTTTAAATTTATAACGTTTTATCAATAAATTATTAACTAAACATTACTTTTTATTACTTTTTGTAACTTTAACATAATTTTATAATAATTATTAAGTGTTAATTACATAGTAATTAAAGCCAAAATATACCATATTTAAATTTATTTACTATGTAAATACATCATAAAAACGTTACTGATTTTAAAGTATTGTAACATTAAAATTTGTATCAAAATTAATCCTCCTTTTATTTAATAAACTTAAAAAACAAAAATTCTTTTTATTTATAAACTTTGAACTTGCCGTAAAATATCATCCATTTGTCTTTTAATATTAGTGATATTCTCTTCTATATTTTTTTCTCATTACTTTTAATAGCAATGTAGATAAATATAGGGGAGACAAAGAATATAAAAGTTATAAAAGCATATATAAATTCAATCGGTTCATAATTTTGTAACTTTTTCTTTAATGGGAAATATCTTTCCTCTAAATTGACTAATTTATCATAATGAGGCATATCTTTATATCTCACTGATACATATTCTTTATGATGATGTTTAGCGTGTCTTATCACGACTTCGCTATTCTTTTCCCATCCAAAATTAAGATAGACATCGATATCGTTTCTTACTTGCTTAGTTTCTATATTCATATATGTCTCCTATTCCATTTCAGTAGCATTACCAACATATTCTTCGATTGCTTCTCCAATTATTAAATCTTTATTGGTAATGAATATATCAATTAATACGAAGTAATTGACTAGTGCAAATAACAGTAGTTACCAATGGAAAAACGGACAAATGAGATTAATATATCTTTGCAAGGAATCGATTTATGTATAGAAAAATAACCGATAAAATAGAGGAATGGTATAAGAATAGCAACAAAGCCTTAATGATTACTGGTGCTAGACTAGTTGGTAAGACATATATTGTTAGAGAATTCTTAAAAGAAAATATTGATGATAAATATTATGTTGAATTCAATTTATTTGAAAACGAGAAAGTAAGAGAAACCATTGAGAATTCTTCTTCTAGTCAAGATTTATTGTTTAGATTATCTGCCTTATCTAATAAGCCTTTTTAAAAGTGAAAACGATTATATTTTTAGATGAAGTACAATGCTTAGCAAATATCATTACCGCGACTAAGCTTTTAGTGGAAGATGCATCTTATCGATATATATTAAGTGACTCACTACTTGGAATAGAATTAAAAGACATCAAATCAATACCAGTTGGCTATATAGAAATATTAGAAATGTTCCCTTTAGATTTTGAGGAATTCTTACTTGCTAATGGATTAGATAATAAAGTAATCGATAAACTTAAAATTAACTTCAGTACGTTAACTAAAGTAGACGATATAGTCCACGATAAATTAATCGATACGTTTCATTTATATTTAATAATTGGAGGAATGCCATCAGTTATAAATAAATATCTAGAATCCAATAATTTAAAAGATGTCGTTATGGAACAAGAAAATATTTGTAACCTATATCGACAATATATTTCTAAATACGATATCAATAATAAATTATATATCAAAGCAATCTTTGATTTGATACCAACCGAACTCAATAATCAAAACAAGCGTTTTATCATGAAAAATTTAAATGAAAACTTAAAATTTCTCGTTATGAACATAGTTTTATCTGGCTAAAAGATGCTGGCGTGGCTTTACCTTGTTTTTACGTTGATGAACCTGAAGTTCCTCTTATTTTAAGTAAATCTAGAAATCTATTTAAATTATTCAGTTCAGATGTTGGATTATTATCTTCTCAATATATGGATAATAATCTTCAAATTAAAATATTAAACAAAGAAAAAGATATTAATTTCGGGGCAATATACGAAAACGCTATCGCTGAAGAATTGATATCTAAAGGCTTTGATTTATATTATTTTAAAAGCAAAAGAATGGGCGAAATTGACTTTATAATTGAAAATAAAGGTGAAGTCATCCCTCTTGAAATTAAATCAGGCAAAGACTATCAAAAGCATAATGCCTTAAATAATCTATTAGAAAACAAAGTATATAACATAAGTAGAGCTTATATATTATCTAATCAAAATATAAAGGTAAGAGATAAGAAAATATATCTACCAATATATATGATTATGTTTTTTTAAAAAAGACGAATTAAACGACATGATATATAAGATCGATTTATCAAATATCTGATTAGGGGATATCGCCACTATACGCCTAT
>CAVDWX010000007.1:0-6063 GCA_963612735.1 Gemmiger formicilis
CATAATAATCTATCCATTGGATGAGCGCTTTCCATATCCGACTTAATTTCACTAACAGATTTAATTTGGTCTTTTGTTAATTCATAAGGGAAAGCTTTTTCAAATTCAATTTGTAATTCATCATCTTTATTAAAAGCAAATCCTTCTATTTTTCCTCTTTCGCTATAGAGTTTATAAAGTCTATCTGCAAGATCATTAATACGCTTTTTAATTTTAGCTTTCGTATTTTCCCAGTCTTTAGAATGTAAATGAGAAAGTCTTGGCTTAATCCCTTCTTTTCCCATATATTTCCTCACTAATTGGAATTGATCTAATGGAACATATAAGAACTCATTATCAAAATAAGCAATCTTAATGAAGTCTTTATGAACGTTATCCACCACTAAGGTTTCTAATGATATAAATTGGCCAATACCTTGATATTCATGAACTACATAATCTCCAGGTTCTAAGTCTTCAAAAGATTTAAGTATTGTCCCTTCTTTAAATCGAGAGGAAAATCTACCAACTCTATTTTTTTCATTGAATAATTCTTTTTTTGTAAGAACACATATTTTAAAACTAGGGCTATAAAATCCTTGATTTAAAGAAGAAGTAACTAGACTAATAGAACTGTTTGCATCGAGATTACTATCTTTTAATATGTCTTTATATTTAGTTAACAATTCTTCTTTGTTCGCTAAAAGATAAATCTGATAATTTTCATTTAAATAAGTTTTAATGATATTAATCGCATCGTTTTCCTTACTCGCCATATAAGGAAGAGGTTTAATATCAAAATAATTATCTTCATCCTTTTCTTTAAATAAAGAGATATTGATAACATCTTTACTTTTTTCAAGTGTGGGAATGACGTTTTTATACATCTCTAAATGAGAAATAATCTTACCTGAAGTAAATAATTCTCTAAGATAGCTTCTTGATTCCATAATTATTTTTTCACTATTTTTATTAATCGAATCAAAATCAATAACAGCGATTTGATAATTGGTTAAATAATCAAGTAACGAATAATGTTTTTCAGTCAATAAAGAATAATATTTATATAATTTAGGATTAGAAGAATGATTTAATAATAATGAGATATCGATTGCGGTATTATCAATTAAAAAATCATAGATATTATGAGGTAAATCTAAAGCATCCTTTTTTAAAATTATATTTATTTTATCTTCTAATGAATTAAATTCTTCTTCACTTAATAAAAGTTCACTCGCCGGTAATATATCGATATGATCAATCTTTTGAGTGCTTTGTTGCGACGATATATCAAATAGACGAATCGATTCAATTTCATCATCAAAAAATTCAATTCTAATCGGCTCATCATAATTAATGGAAAATACATCCAAGATATCGCCTCTTCTTGCATATTGGAGAGATTGATCAATCTTACTCACTAAGGTATAGCCAGATTCGTATAAGAGTTTAGTTAAATCAGCAATATCGATATGATCCCCAACTTTTAAATTAAAGGTATGCTTTTTAAATATTTCAACACTTGGTAAAAACCTTGCTAATGCACTTAGATTAGCGATAACAATTTTACATTTATTATTAATAATCTCGTTTAAAGCATAGAGACGATTGGCGATAAATTCTTTACTGCTCGATAAAGTTTCAGCCCGTAATAGCTCATCACTAGGAAACAATAAAATTTCATCATCTTCCAAAAAAGAAGAAATGTATTCATATATTTTTTGTCCACTATAAAGGGAAGAAGTAATGATTAACAATGGTTTATCTTTTTTATTAACGTATAAAGAAGAAAATAAAGAGACGCCGATAGTTTCATCCATCACAAAATCCCTCTTATCTAGCGATATAGGGGGGAAAGATTTAGCTAAAATATCTAATAATTTCGTCTTAATTTTATGCTCCTATCATCAGTGATTATATTGATTCATTGCTCTATTAAAGTTAGTTTTAAGCGTTTCTTTTAAAGCGTTGGCCGCTCGTAGGATAGCATCATCAATCAGTTCTTGTTCTTCTTTACTCGGCTTACCTAAAACATATTCAATAGCATCATATTCTGGTTCACCAATTCCTATTCTAATGCGTTTAATATTTTGTGTAGAGAGATTATCGATGATATTTTGCATCCCCTTTTGTCCACCTGATGAGCCTTCTAATCTCATTCGTATTTTGCCTGGAGGAAGAGCCATATCATCATAAATTACAATGATATCATCTATATCAATCTTAAAATAATTGACTATTTCAATAACCGCGGTGCCCGATAAATTCATAAAGGTTTGAGGCTTAAATAAGATGACATCTTCATCGAATACTTTTCCTCTACCCACTAGTCCTTTAAAAGCTTCCTTATCGACATCGATAAAAGATAATTCTGAAAATAGGTCGACGACCATGAACCCCATATTGTGACGGGTTTTTTCGTATTTTTTACCAGGATTACCTAAACCGACAATTAATTTCATAATTTTTACCGTAAAATATTATACACTAAAATAACTTTATCATTAAAAGTTAGATTGATATAATTCAAGGCATGAAAAGAAATTCTTTTTGGAAAAAGTTAGTCTCAGGAATGGCAATTGGAGTAGGAGCGGCAATTCCAGGCGTGTCTGGAGGGACTATTGCTGTGATATTAAACGTCTATAATGACATCATAAATGCAATCTCTAATCTATTTAAGCAATTTAAAAAATCATTTCTCACCCTTGCTCCTGTTTTGCTCGGCGTCATAATTGCTATCATTCCTTGCATCATCTTATTTAATTTAGCTTTCCAAGGCTTTGTTTTTGGAATAGTTTCTCTATTCGCTGGCTTAATTATCGGTTCTTTCCCGTCCTTAAGCGATAAAATCAAAGGAAATGAAAGAAAAACATCTTATATTATAATATTAATAACCACTCTTCTCATCGCCTTAGCTTTAGGCGTTGCTTCCGTATTGTTAGGAGATAAAATCAATTTAGATTCTCACTTTAAATCTCCTGAATGGTGGTTTTATCTAATTTTAATTCCAGTTGGCTTTTTAGCGGCTTCAGCATTAGTCATTCCAGGGATATCAGGAAGCATGATTCTTTTAATATTAGGGTTTTATACTCCACTTCTAAACTATACAGTAGATTGGTGCAAAGAATTCTTTGATGGCAACTGGTCGCATTTTCTTCCACTTTTTGGATTGCTTTCTTGTTTAGCGATTGGAATTATTATCGGTTTCTTATTCATCTCAAAAGTCATGTCATATTTATTAAAAGAAAAAGAAATAGTGACTTATTACGGCATAATTGGATTTATCATTGGGTCCACGATTACGTTATTTTTCAATGACACTATTTATAACGATTGTTACATGAAATGGGCTCATCACACCTATCCTGGCCTTAATTGGTATATTGAAATACCGATAGGCATAGTCTTATTGATAATTGGAATAGTTCTAGCCTATCAATTAGTGAAATATCAAAGAAAAATAGAAGCGCAAAAAAAGAATGATTTGGGAAATTAATTTCTTAGAAAAATTAGGGGAATTAGCAAATCAAAACCCTTCTTTAAATTGGCTTAGTTATATACTTTTAATAATTACTTTTTCAGTCGATAAAGGGATGATTTGGATAATTGTGTCCATCATTTTATTATGTTTTAAAAAGACGCGTAAATGCGGAATAACTTTAGTAATAGGAACTATCATATTTTCTTTATTGTTCAATAATATATTTGTTAAGAATGTCGTTAATAGAACTAGACCGTATGAAATAAGTAGCGCTTTAAAAGATAATGTCAGTCAATGGATGCTCTCTAAAAATACATCATTCCTCCACTTCTTTGAAATACCATCCGATTCAAGCTTTATGTCAGGGCATAGCTTTTCCTCATTTTTAAGTGCCGCTATTATTTTAAAATACCATAAAAAATTAGGTTATATCACTCTTATATACGCTTTTATCATAGCGTTTTCACGTTTATATTTTGGAGTTCATTACCCCACTGATGTGATATGTGGAAGTGGATTTGGGTTTATATTGGGTTATATCACTACCTTCTATATGGATATAATTACAAAAAATCAAATAAGTAAAAAGTATGAATAAAATTAAAATCTATTACTTAAATATTGAAGACATTAAAAATAATGAAGAATATATTGTTTCCTTTATTTCAAAAGAGCGTTTAGAAAAAGCTAAAAAATACATCGTTAAAAATGATTATCTTCTTTCTATAGGAGGATCATATCTCCTTTATAAATACACTAACGAAAAAAATGTCCACTACGAGATAAACGGCAAGCCATATGTTAATAACATCAACTTCTCCATATCCCATTCTCATGAAATGGTGGCTATAGCTCTTAATTCAAAACCAATCGGTTTAGATATTGAATATATAAGAGAGCTTTCAATAGATATAACTAACACAATTGCTACTGCTGAAGAAAAAGATCACATTCATAGTAATGAAGACTTATTTAAATTATGGTGTTTAAAAGAATCGCTTGGAAAATGTATTGGTATTGGTTTAAAAAAAGGAATTAAAAACCTTACACCAAAAGAAGGGTTATATCGCTATAACAATAGAACGTATGTAAGTAAAGCTGGCACATTTAATGGCTATCAATTAGCTCTCACTATTAAAGATGATATCGAGATTGAATTAGAAATGAGTCACGATACAATCAATGTTTCCAATTATTAACGCTTAATATCACGTTAAATAGAAATAATATTAATAGTAAAACGAAGGTTAGAAATATTTATTTTTTAAACCTTACGATTAATTTTCACCAAATGTCACTAATTAGAACTTAAATAAATCTTCGAGGATGATGGAATTAGTAAAGGAATAATAATATTCATTTTCATATAGTCCATAAGTTGATATAAGTGTATTCGTTATTGAATATTTCTTAGATACCTTTTCCTTTACCAAATTAGTTCTTCTATTAATCTTTAGATGATATTCTTTACTGACTTTAAATAAATCAGAATAGAACTTAATTTCACATAAATTGATGATTTTATCTTTTCTTTCTATTACTAAATCAATTTGATAGCCATCTTCTTTATTAAAGAAAGCACTGATGGATGTTGATACTCCAGAAATACCAAGTGCAAACTTAATTTGCTCAATGTGATTAAAACAAACATTTTCAAACGCTAATCCTCTCCAAGAAGATATTTTAGGACTAGTGGAATCAATAGACCACAAATTAAAAGAATCGCTTTTATCTAAGACAAATTTGATATAAAAAATACAAAATGGATCGACAAGTTTATAATGTGGCTCTCTTTTAGAAAAGCCAAATGGTACATACTTGATGATGAAGCCAGAAGCAATTAATGAATTCAAATATTTGCTAAATATACCACCATCAGAGAGATTTAATTTTTCCAAAATCTCATTTCTAGTAAACCCGATACTATTGCCTGCTAATAACTTAATAATTGTTTTGGCCTTCTCACTAAAGGTAAAAATGGAATTAAATAAACGGTCAAATTCTAATAATAGTAAGGCGTTATTTTTAAAAAAGAGATTATTAATATTTTGCGCTAATGAATAGCGTTTATCGATATAATTTAAATAATAAGGAATACCACCAAATACCATATAAGCTTGTGTTATATCATATAAGGAATAATTGACCCCATTAGATTCTAAAAATTCCTTACATTCATATAACGTAAATGGATTTAATTTTATTTCAAAAGTCACTCTTCCATATAATCCACCAGTATTATTAATTAGATTGTTTTCAATCCAAGATGTTGCACTTCCACAAACAATAACAAGTAAATCATCTCTTCCAGAAGCAAAACTATTCCAAAATCCTTCAAATGCTGTAATGAACTGAGAACCAACAGTATCTAGCCAAGGCAGTTCATCAATAAATATCACTTTTTTAGAAGTGTCAGTGCTTTCCATAATAAATCTAGCTAAGTTATAAAAAGCATCAAACCAGTTTTCTATTTTTTTAACTATTTTTATTCCATATAAATTTAGTGAATTAATAAAGTGTTCTAATTGCGTTTTTGTTTGATTACTTTCTTCTTCGTTTAACGCTAATCCAGAGTGCTTAAAAAAGAATCTATTCTTAAAAGT
>CAVDWX010000008.1:0-14087 GCA_963612735.1 Gemmiger formicilis
ATAACATTGTTATTATAAATATTAAGAATGACTGTATTGCCAAAGAAAATAGAAAATACAGTACCAAAAATAGCTCCCCAAATCGCCATATCTTTAGGTAAAATCCAAATGAACAAAATAGATAATCCAACATTTAATAAAGCAAAAACAATATAAAGCAATGCTCTAAATTTATGTTTATTCATAGCTCTTTGCACTTCAATTCCTAAATTGCAAGTAAGGGGTACAAGATTTAAAGCCAGAAATACAACTGAATAATAATAAATATATTCTTTAGAGTCATCTAACCAAATATATAAAAATTGATGGCCACAGGCAATAAAACCTCCAACAGCTAAAAATAAGATAATCATTTGCATTTTGTATACTTTATGAAACAGTTTGTTTAAGGAATTTAAATCATTTAAAGCCACGTATTCATGCACTTTAGGAGCAAATGTTCCGCTTATTGCAAGAGATAATGACGTCATATAAGAAACAAAATATTTAGAAAGAGTATAAAGAGTTACTGCTTTAGCATTAACCATCAATCCTAAAATTGTAATATCGACTTCTTGATTAATTTGATCCACAACAGCATTTAGCAAAACAAACGACGAAAAAATAACAATGGATTTTATTAAGGAGCCATTATCTTTAATTTTGGCTTTGTTAAATTCCATCTTCTTTACTTTAAAAGCAAAATAAAAAGTAATAAGACCACTAAATAAATTTAATAAAGTTGTAACCACAACTACACTGATGACAGATTTGGTCAAAAAGACAAATATTAGCTCGAAAATATATGTTAGAAAGGAAATTGTAAGAGAAAGTGTTCGAACAAAAACAAATTCCTTTCTATATGATAAATAATGAGAAAAGACAGTAAAAATAAAAGTGATTGATAAATTAATTGAGGAAATGACAATCAAAGTTAAAATTAAGATATTTTCCTCTAAAGTATAATTGGATAATTTGATATTAAATAGAAAAACAACACCTACCCCAATAGCGGTTAAAACAATTACGCAAAGGGCTAAGAAAAAATACAACTTAAAATAAATAGTGTTAGTTTTCCCAATTTCTTTTGTGCTGATACTTTTAGCTTTATTAATAAACCTTAAATAGGAAGCCGCTAATGCGGAAGAAATAATAGTCAACCAAGTACTAATTGAAGAAGCAAAAGATCTAAGTCCATATTGAACATCTCCTAATACCTCTAAAATCAAAGGCGTGACAACAAAGCCACCAATAATAGAAATAAATAGAGAAATATAAGAAATAACTATGCCTATTTTAATATTGCTTGATTCATTTATATCTCTTAAATGCTGCTTAAAGATAATATTCCAAGCATAGCTAAATCCTTTATTGAAAATAATAGATATAATCAAAGTGAAGCATAAGCACAATATAAAATATAAATAAAGATGAGAAGCAATGAATGAAGACTTTTTAAATAGTATCATCGGCACTCTTTGCAACATATAAATCCAAAAACAATTTGATCCAAGAAAAAATAAAATTTTAGATTTAAAAGAGAACATATAAAGAAAAAAGACAATAATTAAATTAAATAAAAGATTTAAGCAAATATATAAGACATGGTTAAGCAAAGTAATATGACATTTAGCGTTAATAAAATAGACGCCAGCAAAAATAATTAGACTAAGCAAAAAACATAAAATACAATTGATTTTATTTTTCGAAAGAAATTTAGTAATAAAATCTTTACAAAAAGAAAATAAAATACCAAAGAAATATGAAAATAAAGTGTTATACCAAAAATAATTGCAGCCTAATCTAACTAAAACACAATATAAAGTAGATATTGCAAAGAAATGAAAAACGATTGATATTTTCTTATTCCCGTTTGCGTATTGAAAGGAAAGATAAGAAATAAAATAAAGTAATAAAATGATTACTACATACCAATTAGAATTCCCTAATGATGTTATTCCAAACATCGAGAGCAAATAAGTTTCAATCGAGTAAGAACTTCTAAAATATAATGATATAGTTGCATAAACAATCCAACACAAGAAGAAAGATAAATATATTTTTAATAATCTATTCTTTGGCATTGATTTAACGTAATCTTTGCCTCTAATTTTGTATTGTTCGAATATACCATAGCCACTAAAAAATAAAAACGGCGCTACCATCAATTGAGAAAGAGATGATGTAAAATAAAGTAATGGCTTATCAATGATATTTAAGGAGACCTTATCTATATATTGAAAGAAATGCGAACAAAATATAATGATGGCAAAGATACCTGAAACACAAATAGTTGTATCTCTACTTAAAAATCGAGTTTTATCTTTTAAAGGTCTTAACCCTAACAACGAGACGATAACCAATAATATTAAAAAGGCAACCATTTATTAACTCCACATCATAACTTTATTTTTACTAAGCATAAGTTCTCAATAACTAAATTTATTTTTCTTTAATATTAATTATTTTCTTAATAAAATCAACTACTCGTTTAGAACTATTGTCATCCAAAAAATAATCACATTGTTTAAGACAAATATTTCTCTCTTTTTTTAATAAATCAATGTCATTAGCAATCCGACAAACAAATGAAATTAAATCATTAATATCATATATTTTTTCTCCACCATTTAATATCGGATCAATACCGTTAACAAATCCAGTTTTTTCCATAAATTGACTTAAATCTTCCCAAATAAGACCAATTGGTTTGTTAACAATCATATAATCGAAATATATAGAAGAATAATCAGTTAGTAGAGCATCAGTAGCGGATAAAAATTGATATGAATTAATATTTTTTTGTTTAAAAAATGTATCAGAAATAATAATAAAATTACTGCTATTGCTTTCTTTGATATGTGTTACATTTTGTGCGAAATGTGGTTTTAGTATGATAACAACTTTATTTTTTATTAAACAATTATTAAGCAATTCAAAAGAAAACTTATCCCAAATAAGCGGCAAAGGATTATTGGACGCTGTTTCTTTACCGCCACAATTAAATTGTCTTACAGTTGGATACCATGCAATTATTTTATATTCGCTAGGAATATTAAAAATGATGTGAAGATTAATTTTATTTTCAAATAAGTCATCATTTCTCGGAAAGCCAAGAACAACAAGCTTATTTTTATCAACACCATAAAATTTATTAAATAAATTAGCCATAAAATAAGATGTTGTTAAAAAATAATCAATATAATCTATATTTTTGTTTGTTAAATAATATTTGACGTTTTTTAAAGGATTACCGTGGCTTAAATAAAACACAATTCTTCCTCGCTTTTTTTTGCCTAAAAATCTATTACAAATAATCATATATTTTGAATAAAATATAGCTAAGCAAGCTTTAATTGAATCATGTCGCAGATAAAAGACATTTTTATATTTTGGTTGAGAAATTTTGTTGTTATCAAAACATATCCAAATTATTTTTTTATGTTGATTTACTTTTTGATTAATTAATTCTTTAAACACAGCATAAGTATTATCAGAAAAATCAGGGCAACTTTCTAAAAGTATCCAGTTTTTACGAACTGGAAATAAAAATAAAATAAATTTCAATATTTTTTTAATCATCTTGAAAAGTCCTTAATAATTTTAATATTATCAAATTAGATACATTAAATTTGCTTTTAATAGTCATCACTACCATATTATTATTTATGAAGTTTATTTTTAATTTTGGTTGTAGATATTTCTGGAGTTCTTTCTAAATATACAACCTTAACTCCTTCGTCTTTTAAATAGTCAAACTTCCCTTTCCAATCATCTCCGATAACAAAAATATCAACATGATATTCATGTATATCGTTTATTTTTTGTTCCCAACAAGTTTCAGGAATAACCAAGTCAACATATCTAATAGCTTCAAGAAGCATTTTTCTTTTTTCATATGAAAAAAAAGATACTTTATTTTTTGCGGCATTAAACTCGTCAGTAGATAAGGCGACTATTAAATAATCTCCAAGAGCTTTTGCTCTTTTTAATAAATTAATATGTCCATAATGTAATAAATCAACCGTACCATAAGTTATTATTCTTCTCATTTTTAAAATCCTCAATGTTTATATTTATAATTCTATTATGATTCTAATTTAATATTTTGTCTTATTAATAAATGAAATTGTGATTTTTCAGCTACACGCTATGTGATGAAAAGGTTTTTTAGACTATTTCATTTTTAGAATGCTAAAGATTGATTTTTATATGTAATCGGAGATAGATATCCAAGTGATGGATATAAGCGTTTGTGATTATGCCCCAAAACAAATTTGAATAATCCGTCTTGCCCAATCACTGATTCAACACTACTGGTATCAAATTTATTAGTTACGCTATCGTAATTAGTGGGTGTGGCAATGATAACATAATCTGCATCTTTATAAGCTATATCACTATCTAATGTCGCTAGTAAATTTAAATTCTTATTCGCTAAATAATCTTCTATCTCTTTATCTTGAATTGGGGATATATGTTTATTAATTAAATCTACTTTCTCTTTAATAACATCAATAGCGATAACCTCATTATTTAGCGCTAATAAGGTGGCTAAAGATAAACCAACATAGCCAGTACCCGCAACTGCAATCTTCATCATCTTTCCTCCTCCATATTTACATCTTCGCCGTATATTTCTATACCGTATTTTTCTAAAGCACAATTAAGTCTATCAGAAAATTCACCCGCTAAATCGTCAATACATGGTTCATAATAGTCATCACAATGAATATATTCATCGAATTCTTGATCAGCAATATTGATAATAATTTCATTAAATATATGCTCAATTCTCTCATTAGAAAAGAACGGATTTTCTTCTAATTCTTTTTTAAGATAATTTTTAACTTTATTTGCATCAACAACTTGATAATATCCTTTCATCGTCCCTTTATAAAAGATTGAATAATATTTATCTCCATAGGAAGAATATCCATTCCACACAAAATTATGACTCGAAGATGTAAAGACATTAAGTCCACATTCCTTTAAATCTCTTCTTTTAATTAATGCTTTATAACCAAAGATATACATATATATATCAGCAAGCTTATAACACTTATCTTTATTTAGGTGTGTAACACGATTAATAATATCAGCAATAAACTTTTTATCGTCAAGATGCCCACTAATTAGGTTTTGAATATCGAAGTCTAAACAATAAATGAACATCTTGACCAATAGTTCATCATTATCTTTATTAGTTAACAATCTTTGTTCAACATCAAAGCGATGAGAAAATAAATAATTAAGTCCCTCATTATAAATGATATCGTCTAAATCTATAAGTATAGATGCTCTCTTTCCTACTTTCATATCTTTATTATTTTATATGAAAAAGAAAAAATATATTAATAAATGTATCAATCTACTTCCCTATGCTTACTAAGAATTTTGATAATATCAGATAATTTATTAATTGATATATCACTATTCTTATCCTTATATGCATCCCCTATTCCTATCGTTAAAAAGCCGCCTCTTTTTCCAGCTTCAACTCCCGCTTTTGCGTCTTCAACAACAATGCATTCATCGCTTGATAAACCAAGCATCTTCGCGGCGAGTAAAAATACTTCTGGATCAGGTTTACTTTTAGATATTAAAGTACCATCGCTTATCGCGTCAAATAAATCGATAATATTAAGTTGAGATAAAATTAATTTGGTATTTTTGCTAGAACTACCAATCGCTACTTTATAACCTAACTCTTTTAATTTATGAAGAGTGAATAAAACATCACTAGATATATCAGTGGGCTTCATCTTCAATAAATAAGATTTATAAATATCATTTTTATATTCGGCAAGTTTTATTTTTTCTTCTTCACTGTATGTTTTAGTGCTATTAGATAAGATGATGTTTAAAGAATCCATACGAGAAACACCTCTTAATTTATTGTTAATTTCTTTATCGAAATAGATGCCCTCTTTATTAGCTAAAGAAAGCCACGCTAAATAATGATATTCATCAGTGGAACAAATGACTCCATCTAAATCAAAAATAATCCCTTTAATCATTTTTAAAATCCTCGCTTATGATTTGATTATTAAATTTAAATTTAAGACTAATATGTTTTATTTGAGGCGGTAAAGAAGGCTTAAAATGATATCCATCTTCATCGATATAAAAGCCTAACATGCCATAAAATATAGCTAAAAACGCTCCAGCGTTACTAGCAGGATGTGTGCCACCTATATAAATACCACCCGCATACATCTTGTTATTTTTATTAAATTCCACGCCTGCACTTTTTCTAAAAGATAGATAAGCTAAATCTAATTCACCAATATCGCTAGCTAAAAGAGAATACATCGAATTAGATAAAGAAGAACCGTGTTCAGTATAGGGATAATAAAAATCAAAATTAGCTTTTTTAACTTCATATGAAAAACGATTTTTATAAAGCGCTAAAAGGGTGATGACATCGGCTTGTTTAATAATACGAGTGGGAGTTAATAAGCCGTTTTCTCCACCTAAATAATTTTTCTCTTTTTTTATAACATCTAAATAATCATTGTATTTAATATCCTTTAATAAGAAATAGCCATCGAATTGTTCAATAACCCCATTTTCATTGATTTTAGGTAAATAAATATGATTGATAAAATCTAACATTTCCTCTTTATGAGGATAATCATAATTTTCTTTATCCAAAATATGAATAAAATCAAGAAGAGTAAAATATATATGATAATTAGTAAAAGCATTATCGTTAACTCTTTCATGATATTCATCAGGTCCCACCACATCTAAAAAGTGGTATTGGTTATTTAATAAAGTCGCATAACTTTTATAAAATTTATAGACTTCAAATATTAGTTCAAGAGCGTTTAGATAAAACGAAAAATCTTTGGTATAAAAATAATAAGCATTAAAAGCATAAACTACATCCGCACTGATATGGATTTGTTTATCCGCAAAATAAGTGCGAATGGGTTTATTAGTCTTCGCATCGCTTACATTATATAATGAGCATCTTTCAACGCCGTCTTCTTGACTCTCCCAAGCAAAAAAAGCACCTTGATATGAAAATCTTTGACTTTTGTTTTTGGCTCCGTTTAATGTTTTAATTCGATATCTTAATAGCGATTTAGCCATCTCTAAATCGTGGCATAAAAAGAATGGAAACATAAAGATTTCGCTATCCCAAAATATGGCCCCTTTATATACTTGCCCAGATAACCCACGCGCTGGAATAGAAGTGTCAAAATGGCTATTTTTTAAAATTAGTAATTGATAAATAGAATAATTAAGGAGGAATTCGCTATCATCATTACTTGTAAGATTAACTTTATAAAAATTAAAATCATTTTTAAAGGCAGTGACATGTTCCTTATATAATTCATAAAAAGAAGTATTTATGATCTTTTTAAAAGATGAATCGTTAACAATGTCACTATCAATACTGACGAATCCTTTTTTAATAAATTCAACGCTCATTCCTTTTTTTAAAAAGAATTGATATTCATAAAAGATACCATTAGGGACGTATATTATTTTTCTTTCTACTTCGCTATCTTCTTTTAAATAGACAAATAGATGATGATTCTCGTTAGTAATTCCTTGTAAATAGATGAGATCTTTATTTTCTTTTCTGATTGTTTTTAAATAATGAGGACCATTAATTTCATAAATATTATTATTAATGCCAGATATCACTTTAAGAGAAACATCATCAAGAGCCTTGATTATAATTTTATCGACGATGAGGTGATCATGAACACGTGAAATAAAACGTTTGCTAATGAGTTCAATATCTTTAAAAATGGTTGTTCTTTTAAAAATGGCTTCATTAATCTTTAAATTAATGGAATGAGAAAGCGAATTTGAATAATGTTTTAATTCATCATCGATATATATTTTAAAAGATAAAGGATTAAATAAATTGAGCGATTCTCTCCATTTATCTAAATATTGGTCATAAATTCCACACAAATTAAAGACGACTGAATCATCTTCTTCTAAAGTTCCTTTATAACCAATCCTTCCATTTCCGATCATGAATTGGTTATGAATAAAATCTAATGTTTTCAAGGAATAATTTTTTCTACTTAAGTTCAGTTTCATAACTATTATTTAAAAGTATGACTTCATCATAAATTTGAAGCGTAATTGGCTTAGAAAAATTAGTGATTTTAACTTTGCTTTTATCTATTTCGAAGCGGATTAAAGACCCGCTGATGGTTAAATGAAAGCTATAAGATTTCCATCTAGCGGGAATTTTAGGCGATAATTTAATAATTTTATCATCGCTTCTTAATCCACCATATCCATAAATGATATTCATCCACGCCGCGGCGATAGAAGTGAGATGAAGTCCCTCATTAGTGTTGTTATTGTAATTATCTAAATCAAGTCGAGATGCAAATCCAAAAAACTTAATCGCATCATCTTCTTTACTAATCTCATTAGCGATAATTGAATGGATGGATGGAGATAAAGAAGATTCATGAATACATAAAGGTTCGTAATATGAATAATTAGTTTCTAAAGTCTTCTTATCGTAGAATGATAAAAATAAGAACATAAACATCAAAACATCTGGTTGTTTAATCATGTCACCTCGATAAATGCGGTCATAAGACCAATGCGAATATAGAGGAAATTCGTTTCGATTAATGGAATCGATATCGATATGAGGTAGAGAAAAGAATCCTTCATTTTGCTCGTATAAATCGTCCTTCTTTAAGATGAGCATCTTTTCGCTCGCTTCTTTAATTAATAAATAGAAATTTTCATCGACTTGACACTTTTTTTCAATCGTTGAAATGATATTGTTATCTAAATTATTTTTTAAATATAAAAGATAATTGAAAGTGAATTTTCCCATCACATTCGTATACATATTATGGTTGACCATCATTTTAAATTCATCAGGTCCCATCACCGCATAAAAACTAAAATGGGAATGATCGTTATTATATTGGCCTCTTGATAATAAAAACTTACTCACTTCAAGTATCATTTCATAACCATAACGATACATAAAATCTTCGTCATGACTAATATTAAAATAATGAAAAATGCCATACACCACCCCTGTAGAAGGTTGAAACTGTAAAGAAGCGTGCTGCCATAAGGTACAGCCTTCTTTTCCGTTTAATGTCGCAATTGGATAGCAGGCCCCTAAACAATCTAAGTCTTTCGCTCTATTTTTAGCTTCCTTTAAAGTGTTGTAGCGGAATAATAATAAGTTTTTCGCGGCTTCTAAATTGTTAAATAAATAATAAGGCAAACAATACGTTTCGCTATCCCAAAAAGCATGACCACTATAGGCTTCACCGCTTAGTCCTTTTGCCCCAATATTGTTTTTTGGAGAATAACCATGATATGTCGAATTAAGCATAAAGATGCAATATCTAATGCCTTGTAAATCTAAATCATTGCCTACTATATTAATATCTTGAGTTTTAAAAACATTTTTATAAAATTTCTCATTTTCAGCTAAAAAATAAGCAAAACCCAATTCCTTAATATGATTATTTTCCTCTTTAGCCTTTAATAAGAGATTATCATCATCGATATCAAATTCATTAGAAGTAAGATTAGTCACATAACGAATAAAAGATATTTCTTCATCCTTATTTAAATTAAATTCGTATCGGATAGATATTTTTTTATCGTCTTTATTCATCTTTATCGGTTTAATATTAGAAGAATCGATACTCATTAAGGAAAGTACTTTTTGCTTGGTAAAAGTTGTTTCATTTAATGAATAAATATGATCTATATCCATCTCATTTCTTAAATTAATGAAATAGGAATCTTGCCCCCACTGCTTCAAAAAATTATCTAAAATGAATTCTAATCTAACTTTTATATTTTGATCGCTTTTTAAATAAACCTTTTGAAAGGCATTATGACATTCTGTTAAAGAAAGAAATCTTTCAAATACCAATGTGACATTCTTACCGTTTTTAGTGTGAATGATGAACTGACGTTTATATTTACCGTTTAATAAATCTAATTCGCGATAAAAAGAAGAAAAAGAATTGCTTAATAAATTTAAAGGTTCATCATCTAAAACAATATTCATTTTAAAATAATCAATAGAATTGAGCATAAAATGAGTGCGTTTAACAATCCCTTTATAGCCTGTTTGTACTTCTTCTTTAGAATAATCATATATCCCGTTAAAATAGCTTCCTCTTAATGAAGGTAAATCAATATCTTCTTCAAAAGAGGAACGTATGCCCATATATTCATTACATAAAGAAAATAATGTTTCGCTGACTTGATATTCTTCTTTATGAAAACCTTCTTCGATAATTTTATATGGATCAACTTTTAAATATTGATGTGAAATTTTACCCATTAGCCTTTTACTCCTCCTTCGACTGCCCCACCGGTGATTTGCTTTTGGAAAACTAAAAATAAAACGATTTGAGGAATAATGGAAATGACTAATAACATCAATAATTTATCATAAGTATATCCAGTTACCGTCCCCATCGTAGATTTAATCGAATAAATCTGTACCATCAGTGTTTTCATGCTATCGTTAGTTAGCACTAAATTAGGAAGCAAAAAATCACTCCATGAAGCAGAAATAGTAAAGATGGCAATAATGCCCACGATTGATTTTGAGATCGGAATAATTAAGCGAAAGAAAATCCCAAAGTCACTGCTCCCATCAATTTTCATCGCTTCAATTAATTCATTTGGAATCTTATCGAAGAAATTTTTAAATTGCATATAATAAAAGGCATTCGCACCAAAGCATAAACATAATGTTAAATAATTATTCATCAAACCTAATTTAACAATCATTGAAAATAAAGGAACAATACATAAAATAGTCGGAATCATATAACCTCCGACGATGAGATAATGAACAAAATGGCTCCCTTTGGGTTTAATAATACTAGTGGAATACGCTAATAAGCCATTAAATACAATAGAACACAAAGTGGCCCCGCTAGTGACAATTAAAGAATTAAGAAAATTAATTCCAACTGCGGACTGATTCCATACTTCAACAATTTTTAATATATTGAATTCTTTAGGCCAAAAAGAAAATGTCGAAGCGTTAATTTCTTCAGGAGTTTTAAAAGATTGAACCACTAAAAGAAATAAAGGAAAAATCGCTAAGAATAGGAAAATAAAAAGTAATAACAGCATGATAATATAAACAATTTTATAAATAACATGCTTATATTCGATGAAATTTAAAATGCCTTCTTGCTTATATTTTAATCTAGGAAAATGGGCCTTTTTCATCTTAAATTTTGTATCCTTTCTTCTTTAAAAAATAAACGAGTAAATAATATAAAGACGATAACGCTAAGATGATGAGAGCCAAGATTACCGTACAAGCTGCAGACTTATCCGCACGTAAATCGCTAAAAGCATATTTATAAGCGAGTAAAAGTAAAGATAAACCGCTAGAATCAACTCCGCCTCCTTGTCCCACCATCACTAATGGTTCAAAAAAGACTTGCATGACAGAAATAATTTGAAGAACAAATAATGTGGACAAAGTAGGAATTAAAGAAGGCAATGTGATATGCCAAATTCGACTCCAAGGTCCGGCACCATCAATGCGAGATGCTTCATAATAAGATTTATCAATTTGTTGAAAAGCACTGAGATAAATTAAAGCCGTTGAACCCGCGCCTCTCCAAGTCATAGTAATAACAATGAGTGGAATGGTTAATCTAGTGTCATCAAGCCATAAGATGGTTTCTTTTCCCATGGCTTTTAAAACATTATTTAAAAATCCAGTACTCGAAGGATCGAATAAATAAGAAAACAAAATGGAAGCCGTAATTCCCGCAATCGCACAAGGTAAATAAATACCAATTCGAAACAACGCTTTAAAATGAATAACTTCACTCATTAATAAACCGATGATAACAGGAAGAATAAAGCCAAAAAGAAGTGAATAACCTAAATAAATAAAAGTATTGTTAAAAGCAATTTTAAATTTAGGATCAGAAAATATTTCTAAATAATTTTTAAAACCATTAAAGGAATCGATATTAAATCCGGTTGTTTTCCCAAATGATAAAACGATGGTGACAATTAAAGGAATCCACACAAAGAAAGCAAAAAGAATAACAGTTGGTAACATGATGAGCCAACCAGAAGTATTCTTTATTAAGATATTCTTAAATTTAGAATTCTTTCTATGATATGTATTTTTATAATCATTCATAAATTAGAAATTCTTTTTGAAACGCTCATTTAAAGTCGTTAGTTGATTTAATATTGTTTCTCTATCGCGAGTTGGATCTTTTAAAGAATTTTGAACAGCTTCATCTAATATCTCATACATCTCTTGAGCGTATTTTGGCACTTCAGCGTGTTTATATTGCTCAATCGTATTATAAAAGTCATCAAAATAAGCGCGATTGATATTAACATATTCATCTTCTAATTCTTTGGTATAGGCAATAAAGTCTTCATTAGTCCATGGATAAATTGAAGGTAAAATAGGGTCGTTTTTAAGTTTACTAGTTTCTTTACCATCTCTCATCGCTTGTTTTTCTACTTCGCTAACAATCGGACTTCTCCCCATATATTCTAAGAATAATAAAGCCCCTTTGACTTGTTCATCACTAGCGCTATTGGAGAAGACAAATGGAGTACCACCATATAAGGAATATTGAAGCCCACTAGGTCCTTTTGGCATTGGGATAAAGGCTAAATCATTTTTATCGACTTGACCTTGTGATACCGCGTTAGCAATGACATCATTTCCACAAAAAGCCATCGCAATTTTACTAGTAATCGAACTATACCAATCGTTATATGTAATGGATAAACTATCTGGTAAAGCTCCGTTTTGCTTTAATTCTTGGATCCATAGAAGCGCATCGATAACACCTTCGTCATCTAAGGTTGGATAATAATTGCCGTTAGTATCCATTTTTTCTAATTCCGCTCCAAAAGACCATGCTAAATTAGATAAAAGCCAACCGCCGTTTCTTGAAGCGCTATAAATCATGGTTCCTCTTACTTCACCACTGCTTTCTTCAGATATTTTAATAGCCCAATTTTTTAATTCTTCGTATGTAGTTGGGTAAAGCGGTTTATTATTTTCATCATATAATTTATATTCATGCTTTTCAGCATCGCCTTCTACTAAGCCATAATAGTTTAATGTTTTTAGATTTAATAAAACGCCAAATCCATATCCATCACGAGGAACGCCGTATAACTTACCGTTTTCATCTTCTAAAGTCTTCCTCATAAAGACGTTCATGGAATCATAATATTTTACTTCTTTAACGATATCGGTAACTTCGCGAATATATTTATTTTTAATTAATTTAGGAGGTTCAGTAAAATAAGTTTGAAAAACAGTGGGTAATGTATTGGATAAAGCATTCGCTGCGATAGTACCTGGATCATATGTATATGGACTAGCCTCAATGACATATTCAGGATGATCTTTTTCAAAATTCATTTTCCATTTTTGAAACATGGCCACATCTTTAGTTTGTTGCTTATTTGGCCACATCCCAAGGGCGATATGAATTTTATTATCTTTTTGACATGCCCCTAAAGTAAATCCACTTACTAAAAGCGCTAAAAGGGAAGTGATATGGAACAATCTATTTTTCATGCTAAGTTTTCTCCTCTACTATAATATTTTAGACTGATAAAAACTCATTTATAAGATAAGTAAACTATTTATTAGATAGATAAAACTGCTCCTATTCAACTATCGATATAAAGAATAGAGTTATAATATAAACGTGTTTAAAAAGACAAAAAGAAATTTTTATTTATCAATTTTTGTCCCACTAGTGGGACTATATTTAATAACTTTTTTAATAAGTGCTGTCGCATTAATCAATTACAATATTAATAATTATGAGAAAAATATTATTTCTAGCGTCGATGCCAGTGTTAAAAATTTCTTATTCCATATCGATAATATTTCGAGTAGCAATGAAAATCTCAAAACTAATGATGAAATTATTAATTATTTAGAAGATGGAACCGGTGACACTACAGTTATTAAAAATTTATTAACAACGAAAAGCAACCAAAACCAATATATCATTGGCATAAATATCTATCCAACAAGCGACGAATTTCTTCCTTTATATTCTTCTCAAATAAGCGGTGTGGCATCTAAAAGCGATGTCTTTGCT
>CAVDWX010000009.1:0-16455 GCA_963612735.1 Gemmiger formicilis
AAATATTCAACTACCCATGATGGTGACTTATGATATTTTTCAGCAATTTGTTCGATAGTATACATTTCAATAAAAGTATGATTGACTCTTTCTAGAATAATAGATGGCGTTTGGATATTCTTCTCGATGCCTTTTGTTTTCAATGTAAATGATTTCTTACAATCTAAGCATTTCATCCTTACTTTCTTAATTCTTATAATGATGTTTTCATTACTTTCGTTTGAAAAGTTATAAGAAACAGTATCATAGTCTTTAACACGACAATGAGTAGATCCACAGTTTGGGCATGTTTTAATCACTTTTTGAGTTAAAGATATAAGATGTCCTCTATCAATATCGCTAACTACAACAGAATTAGCTTCATACTCTTTGGGATTAAGTCCGTACAAACTTAAAATTTTCGGTTCTCCCAAATTAATCATATAGGAGGTTTTATTTTTATTAAATCTAGTTAAAGCTCTTCATTCGAGCGGGGAGCCGTCCCCAGCTTATATCCCGCGTGATTGTGATGAACCCACAAAAAAAGGTTTGAAAATAGCATTTTCTACTATATCAAACCATTACTTCTTATATGGTGCCCGGGACCGGAATCGAACCGGTACGGAGTATTAATCCGTAGGATTTTAAGTCCTATGCGTCTACCTGTTCCGCCACCTGGGCATCTTGATTGGTGATTCATCGGAGACTCGAACTCCGGACCCCTTGATTAAAAGTCAAGTGCTCTACCGACTGAGCTAATGAATCGATTGGCTGGGGTGACTGGGATCGAACCAGTGAGATGACAGAGTCAAAGTCTGTTGCCTTACCGCTTGGCTACACCCCAATCTTGTGGTGGAGGGGGGCAGATTCGAACCGCCGAACCCTAAGGAGCTGATTTACAGTCAGCCGCGTTTAGCCTCTTCGCTACCCCTCCATATAGGTGTTTTACTTATCTATTTACTGGTGGATGCTGAGAGGCTCGAACTCCCGACCTCCGCCGTGTAAAGGCGATGCTCTCCCAGCTGAGCTAAGCATCCGCTTTCTAGATACGCTTAAATAATATATCATTATCATATTTTCCAGTCAATCAAAAATTCGGGAAATATTTCAAGTCAATTTCGTAAGAAAAACTATTAAATAGTTTAGTATCCTTTTTTGCCTAAAAGGTGGAACATGTTCTTTTTATATATTTCCACTCCTGGTTGATTAAATGGGTTAATTTCTAGTAAGTAAGCACTCATCGCGCACGCTCTCATGAAGAAATAAAATAAATAGCCTAATGCATATTCGTCTAATTTATCAATGTTAATAACATTACAAGGGACACCTCCATCTTCATGTGCTTTTAATGTTCCTTCGAATGCTTTTTGATTAACATAGGATAATTTTTTATTTTCTAAATAATTTAAACCATCTAAATCATCGTTATCATGAGGAATGCTTATATCTAATTTAGGCTCTTTAACAAATAAGATAGTTTCAAATAAAAGTGGTGTTCCTTCTTGAATGAATTGACCTAATGAATGTAAATCAGTACTAAAGGTAACTGAATCAGGTAATAGGCCTTTTTTATCTTTTCCTTCTGATTCACCAAACAGTTGTTTTAACCATTCACTGATTTGAGTGAGTTGAGGTTCGTATGTGACGAATAGTTCAACGCTTTTTTGATGATGATAGAAATAGTCTCTTGCAATCGCGTATTGATAAGCAATATTTTCATGTAAGTTTGAATTATTAAGTTCGTTTCTAGCTTTTAATGCCCCGTCCATCATCGCTTTTATATCTAGTCCAGCACAAGCGATGGGGAATAATCCAACAGCGGTCAATACACTATATCGTCCACCGATATCGCTAGGTAAAACAAATGTTTCATAACCTTCGATATTGGATAATTCTTTTAAGACACCTTTTTCTTTATCAGTGGTGGCAAAGATGGCTTTTTTTGCTCCTTCTTTTCCAATTTGTTTTTCTAATAATTCTTTTAATAAGCGGAAAGAAATAGATGTTTCAGTCGTGGTTCCACTTTTAGAAATGACGTTGATCGCAAATTTCTTGCCCTTTAAATAATTTAAGACTTGAGCAATATAATTTGAGGAAAAGGTTTGACCCATAAATATGATTTCTAATTTGTCATCACTTTTTAATCCTCTTAAAGCTTCAATAGCGCATCTTGCCCCAAGATAAGAGCCTCCGATACCACATACCACTAAGACTTCATAATTATTTCGGACATATTTGGCTAATTTTTCAATGCGGTCAAATTCTTCCTTATCGTAGGTATTTGGATAATCGACCCAACCTAAAAAATCACTGCCTAAGCCAGTTTTCTTTTCAATCATGTCGTTAATATGTTCTACTTTAGTTTGATATTCGTTAAGTATTTGTTCACTAATATTATTTCTTAAATCCAAATTAATCATCATTATTACCTTGAGCTTTCTTTAATGTTTCTTTTATCCATGTGGGTAGACGTTCTTCAAGAGGTCTAAAATCTTCGAAATCGACTTTAGGAATTCTTCTTATTGAATCATTATGGGTATTATATTTTTCTTCATCTGGGACTTGTTTATATGATAGACGTAAAAAGCCATTATAAGGATCGATGTCGAGTACTTTGACTTTGATCTTATCCCCAGTCGTAGCGTATTTTTCAATATCGCGAATGTAATTATCGCTCAGTTCCGAAATATGAAGTAAACCACTTTGCCCATTTTCAAAATTTAAAAACAAGGCGTAAGGCTTTACCCCTGAAACTGTACCAATAATTAAATCACCAACTTTGATATCCATTTATCTTACCTATAGGTTCGAGATTGGACAGGGTCGTATTTCTACCCTCATCCCGTATCTTTCATCAGACAGCACTCTGAATAGCAACTTATCAGTTCTGACTCGGTCCTGGACACAGATACTCACCAGGCTTGTGTGGTTTTCTACCCTTACACCACCAGGGATGTTGCTGATATATTGTAGCACAGCATATTTAAAAAAGGTAGCAATCGCTACCTTGAATTTTGATTATTTATTGGCGAGATTTCTTTCTTTCTTTTCGATTTCTTCTAGAGTTGCCACATTATCGATGATGAGCCTTACTACTTTTTCCATATTGGAGCCCGCACTATAGTCGGCATTGCACATGAAGTTGACTCGTCCATCTTCGTATATTTGTCTTACTTTATCGATATTTTTTTCAGGATATACCGCGATGGATTTACCTCCATTTTTCTTCACTAATGTCATGCATGCGATATCGGTCATTCCATCTCCTACATAGATGATATTGCGTTGTGGAATTCTTAAACCTTTAATCTTTTCATTGACTGAATCATCATCTCTAAGATCAGTTGCCCCTTTAGCAATTCTAAAGAAGAACTGAGTTTTTTGAGTGTAGTTAATAGCTAGTTTAGGCCAAATTGGTTCTTCATCTTCGTTATAATAATATTCACAGCCATAAGCCTTAGTAAAGCAGTTAAATATGGAGCAACCTTCAACGATTTCTAGTGTTCCAGAAGAAACTAGATAATGTTCGACAGTGATGCCTTTACTTTCAGCGTATTCATTGATTCTTTTAAACCACGTTGTCACTCCTGGATAAAAACGAATATTTTTGCCACATTCTCTTAAATAATCTCGGGTCACTTTAATTCCGCGCTTTTTGGCTTCTTCTAACATCATATACATATAGGACAAAATGCGTTCCACCCCTGTTTTTGCGGAGAATTCAGTTGTTTTGCCCCAAAATTCTTCTGGTGTAAGTCCTAAGTTAGGAATGAATGAATAATTTTGCATATCGGTCGTCGATAGCGTCTTATCAAAATCATACATGATTGCTATTATTGGTTTATTCATTTTTGTTAACCTCTATTAGCATTTTACCATATTTAAATAATATCGGTCAAATCTAAAAAGATTAGCCATTTTGCCCTTTTTTATTTTACCTAAATTTACACATGTGGTAGGATTAACAAGGACATTAATAAGATGATTTTAAATGCTCTCACTTCTTTAGATATATTTCTCATCGTTATCGCTTCCATTTGTGGACTTGAAATAATTCTTTCTTTAGTGGGGCTTTTATTTGTTTTAGCTTTTAAATCAATCTTAAAAAAACACACTAAGGCGTTAAGAGTGATTTTATATACCGAATATGATGTCATCGATAAATTAATCAAATTATTAAAAGAAGATAAGGCTAGTGTTGATGAAAATATATTGGCCACCTTTAATAGAATTAAATTAGAAGATTTCGATAAGATTGATTCCGTTCAATGTCTAGAGAGTAGGAAAACTTTATTTTATCTTCGCTCTGAACTACTTTCTATCGGTAATAGTAATGAATTAATTAAAAAAGATAATCGTTTTATTGAATGTAAAAATAGTATCTTAGAACTCGATAAAGTCTATCGCAATTCGATTGCCATGTATAACGCTGATGTCTTGGGCTATAATTATTGGATTATGTTTCTTCCATATCGCTTTATTTATAAAATATTTAAAATTAAGAAAAAAGAGATTATTTAAAGACTATTTATCTTGTTAGAGACACTCTTTTTATTTACAATAAAATGGCTTGGAGGAACAAGCTCATGAATAAAAAACCTATTATTTTATGCATTATGGATGGATATGGAATTAGATCTAATCCTCATGGTAATGCTATTTTAGAGGCTAAGAAGCCTCATCTTGACGAATATTTTAAAAAATACGCTTATACCGAAATCAATGCTTCAGGAGAATATGTTGGTCTCCCTGATGGACAAATGGGTAATTCTGAAGTAGGTCACATGAATATCGGTGCAGGAAGAATTGTTCATCAATCCTTATCTTTAATTAATTTAGCGATTAAAAATGGAACCTTCTTTCAAAATGAACATTATTTGAATGCCATTAAACATGTTAAAACGAATCATTCTAAACTACATATCTTTGGCTTAACTAGTGATGGGGGAGTGCATTCTCACATCAAACATATTTTAGCGATAATTGAGATGGCTAAAAATGAAGGATTGGATGATGTATACGTTCACTGTTTTATGGACGGAAGAGATGTTAACCCTCAATCTGGAGTCAACTATGTTGATATGATTCAAAAAAAGATGGATGAACTCCAGTTTGGTCATATTGCTGATATTGGAGGAAGATATTGGGTGATGGATCGAGATAAGAATCTAGATCGAGTTGATGCCGCCTATAAAATGATGGTCGATCACAATTCATCTTCATTTAGCGATTATCATGAATATTTTAAAAGACAATATGAAACATTACCTGCGAAAGGATTTGAACCATCTGATGAATTTTTAATTCCAGAATATAACAAAAATGTCGATTGTAGAATTTCAGATAATGATGCGATCATCTTTATGAATTATCGTCCTGATCGCGCTATTCAAATTTCGACATTATTTACTAATCCTGAATTTTATAAAAATCCTCCTGTTAAAGAGGATGGTTCGTTAGCTTATAAACCTTATGTACCCGCTCATCCATTAAAAAACATATTCTACGTTTGTACGATGAAATACGCTGATAGTGTGCACGGAGAAATTGCTTTTGAATTACCTAAATTAACTAATATTTTAGGAACCTGGTTAGCGGACCATAATTATTCTCAACTTCGTATTGCTGAAACTGAAAAATACGCCCATGTCACATTTTTCTTTGATGGAACAATGAATTTTGATGGTGTGGAAAGACCGGAACTTAAGAATTGTAAACGCATTTTAATTAATTCTCCTAAAGTGGCAACTTATGATTTGAAACCTGAAATGAGTGCTTATCAAGTTTTAGATGCATTGTTAAAAGAATTGAATAAAGATTATTTAGATGTTGTCATCCTTAATTTTGCCAACTGTGATATGGTGGGGCATACCGCTGTTGATAAAGCCTGCGTAAAAGCTGTTGAAACCGTTGATGAATGCGTTGGTAAGATTATGGATTGGTGCAACACTAATGGGGGAACTCTAATTATTACTGCCGATCACGGTAATGCGGAAGAGATATTAGATGATAGCAATCATCCTTTTACTTCTCATACCACTAATTTAGTTCCATTTTGTATTAATAGAACCGATATAGAATTAGTTAAAGAGGGTGGTAAATTAGGTAATATCGCCCCCACAATTATCGATTTACTAAATGAGACAAAACCGGTTGAAATGAGTGAAGATTCACTTATCATTCATAAATAAATAGGAGGTCAATATGGCTAAAGAAAATTTAAAATTTGAAGATTATCCTCTTAACGTGCCATCGCTTAAACGCGTCAGTGCTAAATTAGAAGGATTTATCAAAGACTTAAAAGAATGTGGTTCGTTCAATACCGCAAATCCTGTCTTTAAAAAATGGAATAAGTATGTTAATCAACTCAATAGCGATATGTCACTAATTATGGTGAGATATACATGTGATGTTAATAACGTTGCTTATAAAAGAGCACAACAAAAAGTCGATGAGATTTCACCCATCATTTCTAATTACTTAATTGAGTTTTACAAGGTTTTAGTAAAAGCCAAATATCGCAAGGATTTTGAGAAAAAGTACGGCAAATACCTCTTCAAAATTATGGAAAACGCGATTAAAGGATTTGACGAGAAGATAATCGAAGATTTAATTTTAGAAAATAAATTAAATACAAAATACGATGAAATTAAGGGCAGCGCTACGGTTGAATTCGATGGTCATACCTATACCCTATCTGAAATGGGAAAATTCTCTCAAGATGTTAATCCTGAGGTTAGAAAGGCAGCTTCTATCGCCGTTGATAAATGGTACGATGAACATTTTGATGAACTTGGTGCTTTATATGATGAATTAGTAAAAGTCCGTACCACAATGGCGCATAAATTAGGCTATAAGAATTTCGTTGAACTCGGTTATTTAAGATTAGGTCGAACTGATTACGATGCGAAGATGGTTAAAAAATATCGCGCTCAAATTGAAGAAACGGTCGTGCCTGTTTGTAATAAGCTCTATAAGAAACAAATGAAAGCGTTAGGCATTAAAAATCCTGAGTGGTATGACTATAATGTTGCTTTTAAAAATGGTAATCCAGTTCCCGCTGGTGATGAAGCCTATTTAGTCAATGTTGCTAAAGATATGTATGAGCATTTATCTCCTTTATCAGGTGAATATTTTAATTTTATGCTTGATCACCATCTTTTAGACCTTTCCGCACGAAAAGGTAAAGCACCTGGTGGATATTGTACTTATTTTGCAAGTTATAACGCTCCATTCATTTTCTCTAATTTCAATGGCACACAAGGGGATGTCAATGTCTTGACTCATGAAGGTGGACACGCTTTTCAAGCTTATTTATGTTCTGGCATCAAAGTTCCTGAATATATGAACCCAACCTTAGAATCTTGTGAGATTCATTCGATGTCGATGGAATTTTTTGCTTGGCCTTATATGGATAAATTCTTTGGTAAAGATAGTGATAAAGCTAAATACGCTCATCTTGTGGATGCGATTGAGTTCTTACCTTATGGAATCAGTGTTGATGAATTCCAACATTGGGTCTATGAACATCCTAATGCCACTCATGAAGAAAGATGTGCTGAATTTAGAAAGATTGAACTTAAAAATCTTCCTCATAAAAAATATGATGATTGTCCTTGCTATGAAAAAGGCGGATGGTGGTTACGTCAATCTCACATCTTCTCCTCTCCTTTCTATTACATTGACTATACTTTAGCTCAAGTTGTTGCTTTCCAATTTTTAGTGGAAGACCAAAAGAACCACGATAAGGCTTGGAAAAAATATGTTAAATTATGCAAATGTGGTGGCAAATATCCTTTCCAAGAATTATTAGAAAAGAACCATTTAAGAAATCCATTTTTAGATGGTAATGTCGCTAAAGCTATTCATCCTTTATTAAAGATATTAAAGTCATTTGATATCGATAAATTCTAAACATATTGTTTACTATACATAAAGAAAATCAACCTGACGAAGGTTGATTTTTCTTGATATTTTAAGTACTAATTATTTCTTTGATTTTTTTAAATCAAATAATAAAACAATTAAGTTTAATAAGGAGGCAATAGCGCCGGCAATTATAGCAATAATTGGTCCCACTAACCAATTATATTCAGCATTTAAATATTTGCCAGAAGTCGTTCCACCATTAGCACTTTCAAATGTAGTTTTAATTAACGAAACGAAAACTGTTCCCACTACTAAGCATAAAAAACCTAATGTAACTAAACATAAGACATATCCGTGTTGTTTCTTTTTGTTAAAGAAGACACTGAAGAATGTTAAGAGTCCACCTACTAAAATTAAGATATAACCAACAAATCCTAGTGGAGCGCCTTTAATCACATCTGTTCCGAAAAACACCTCATTAAATTTATATAAGGTTTCGGTTTTAGATGTAATGCCTACTGCACTAGCGGTAAAAACAAATTTAATTTGATTTGAAAACATCATACAGAAGGCAGCAATAGCTAAAATGACAATGAGTCCTTTTAAACAATTAGATAATGCTTTTTTCATTTTTTGTTTTATCTCCTTTCCTCTTTATTATAAATAAGTAAATTAAATAATGCGTTATGAGAATTTGCATTTTTTATTAATCTCATACGATTGATATTTATTCGTTTTTTATTGATTGATTTTTAATCGTTAATTAGCTGTTAATAAGAGATACGAATTACACTAATGCCCTAAAAGTGGTGTTTTAATATAACTTTTAGGGAAATAGTGCTTTACTTAAAATAATGATTAATCGTAAAATATATGTGTTAATTCCCCAAAAATATATAAATTTGTAAACTTTTAGGGAAATAGGAGGATTTATGGAAATTGTTGGACGAATAGAAGAACAAGATATATTAAATTCATGTTTAAAATCTAATAAGGCCGAATTTGTTGCTGTTTATGGAAGGAGAAGGGTTGGCAAAACTTATTTGATTAAAGAATATTTTGATAATCGTTTTTCTTTTTATGCAAGTGGCGTTAATAAAACTAGCATTAAAATGCAATTAAAGAATTTTTCTTTTGCTTTAAAGGATTATGGCTTAAACAATGATGGTGAAATTAAAGATTGGATGGAAGCTTTCCGTTTATTAAGGGTCTTATTGGAACAAAATAACATCTATCGAGAGGTACAATCTAAAAAGAGAATTATTTTTCTTGATGAAGTACCTTGGCTTGATGGCAAAAGAAGCGATTTTAAAGCAGCGCTTGATTTGTTTTGGAATACTTATGCTTCTACTCAAAATGATTTAGTACTAATTGTTTGTGGCTCTGCTACATCATGGATTATAAACAATATGATTAAAGATGAAGGCGGCTTTTATAATCGTTTAACGCGAACCATCCATCTAATGCCTTTTTCTTTAAATGAATGTTTTATGTATAGTCAGTTTTTAAATCTACATTATCAAAAAAGTCAGGTTGTTGAATGCTACATGATTTTTGGTGGTATCCCATATTATTGGCAACTTCTTGATAATTGCAAAAGTCTAGCACAAAATGTTGACATTTTATGCTTTAAAGAAAATGGGGCATTATTTTATGAATATGATACTATTTTTAAATCTCTTTTTACCAAAAAAGGAAAGCATAAAGATGTTATCGAAGCATTAATGAAAAAAGGAATTGGAATGCAGCGTAGTGAGCTAGCTTCTTATTCTAATATTGGTAATGGGAAAAGCTTAACAACCGCACTTAACGAACTCACCGAGTGTGGTTTTATTCGATCTTACGATAATTATTGCTATAACAAAAATGGTAAGTTTTTTCAAATAATCGATCCATTCATATTGTTTGCAAAATCATTTTTATTAAACCCAAAATTTGATAGCTGGCTTTCATATATCAACACCCCATCTTATTATTCTTGGAGTGGGCATGCTTTTGAAATTTTATGTTTGAATAATATTTTAGCAATTAAAAAAGAATTAGGAATCAGTGGAGTCATGACAAAAGAATGTTCATGGAGGAGTAAAATATCTAATCCATCCTCTCAAATTGATTTACTAATTGAAAGAAAAGACAATGTAATTAATATTTGTGAAATTAAATATAGCCTTGGCGAATTTGAAATTTCTAAAGATTTTGAACAAGTTTTATTAAATAAAATACAATCTTTTCATAATGAAACAGGAACTAAAAAGCAACTTGTTTTAACTTTTATAACACTAAATGGATTAAAACATAATGAATATTCTAATCTTGTCCTATCCGAAGTGAACATTGATAAGATGCTTTCTTAGCCTGACTAATAGATCTAATATTATTTAATTTGCCCAAAATAAAAAATCTCCTTATCGTTTTAGCCAATTAGGCAAAACTCTTGGGGAAATTTCATTTTGTTGGTGCGCGGGATGAGAATCGAACTCACACAGGTTGCCCTATACGCCCCTCAAACGTACGCGTCTACCAGTTCCGCCACTCGCGCTTTTTTATGTTGCTCGATTATTTTAGCAAACTGCAAGATAATTTCAAGTGCCTATATACCCAACTTTATGCAAAATTTATTCATTAATATTTTCTTTTTCTTTTGGAGCGATATATAAAAACTTTTTTCTAGTAAAATAATTCCATATTAGACCGACGATTGTTTTTAAACAGAACGAGGAAAAATAGCACCAGAAAGTAACATCTCCCCAAAATGTAAAAGTAAAAATTATTTTTAAATTACTTTTCGATATATCAATATTAATAGCCTCTTTAAAAAAGAGTTCGCAAAGCGCCATAGTAAGAATTGATAGACCTAAGGCACACGCTGATAAAATGACGAATTTAATAATAAATAGTGGCGTTTTAGTGGCTTTTTCATCTTTCACATTGCGATAAACCCAATAAGTAGAGATGAAATAATTAACTATAACACCAATTATAAAACCACATGTTGTAGATAAGATGATGATCCAAATTTTATCTAAGTTTTTAAATAATAATTTACTTAATTCACAGATTAGATAGTCGGATAAAGCAGCAATTACTCCACACACTAAAAAGCGCACTAACTCCCAACCCTTGGATTTATTATGCTGAATTTTTATTTCTTCTTTTGTCATGATTAATTATTGTATACCAAGAAGAGGTGAAAAGACATAAACCCAGAGCACGAAATAAGTTAGTAAAGAAACGATATCAACGATTGTTGTGGTTAAGGGAGAACACATAACAGCGGGATCGCGTTTGAAGGCTTTGGCAATAAATGGTAATAAACAACCAATCATTCTTGAAATAATCATCGTTACAAATAAGGTAATGGCAACAAGAGCGGCAATTAAAAATTTAGCGCCCCAAACTCCCACTCCTGGAATTTCGTCATGCGGAACTTTAACAATGCCGACTGACATTTCAAAGACGAGCCATAAAAAGGCAAAGATTGAAATAACGATAGCGACACACGCTGATACTCGTAATTCTTTCCATATCACTTTTTTTAAATCGCCTTTTCTAAATTCTTGAAGGGCTAAAGAACGAATGATAATAGTGGTGGTTTGACCTCCTGAATTACCCCCTGCATCCATAATAAGTGGGGTGAATACAGATAAAACGGCGAATTTAGCAATTTCAGATTGAAAGCTAGAAAGGATCATCGTCGAGAAAACTTGTAAAACCATTAATACAATAATCCAGGGCACGCATTTTAAAACTAATTTATATATCGGCGTTTTTAGATATGGTTGATCGATTTCGCTCACTAAATTAAGTCGAGAAATATCTTCAGTTGCTTCTTCGACGATGATATCAACCACATCATCAATAGTAATGATACCGACGAGTTTATTATCTTTATTGAGAACCGCCATCGCATTGAGGTCATAACGTTTGAAGTTATTAGCCACTTCTTCCTGATCATCGTTAGCGTGACAGGTGACAAAGTTCATATCCATTATTTCTTTTAATGTTTCATCTTCTTTGGCAAAGATTAAATCATCTAAATCGACAGTTCCAACTAGATTTCTTTTATCATCTCTAACAAAAATCGTGTAGATGGTTTCAGCATCTTTTCCTCTTTCTCTAATATAAGAAATAGCGTCTTTAACACTGATGGAATCTTTGAGTTCGATGAATTCGGTAGTCATAACACTACCAGCGGTTCCCTCTTTATAATTTAAAAGGGCGTTGATTCCTTTTCTTAAATCCGGATCAGCATTTTTTAAAATACGATTAACCACATTCGCAGGCATTTCTTGGATGGAGTCGACGATATCGTCAGCGAAAGAATTGTTTAATACTTCGATTAATTCTTTGTCAGTAAATGCATTGATGATTTTTTCTTGTACTTCACTAGGTAGTTCCGAGAAGAAATCAGCAGTATATTCACTGTCAACATTTCTAAAGATAAACAAAAAGTATTTAACATCTTCTTCATCTTCTAAAGATTCAGCGATATCAATAGTGGGAATAGTTTCAAAAAGATGTACTAACTCCTTTACTTTTTTATTATTAATTAATTCAATGATTTTTTCTTTTAAATTGATGTCATACATAGCATTTTTCCTCCTTTGTTAAAATTATTGACGTTAATGATCTAATTTTTCAATAACTATTTTTAATATTTCTTATAATAAGAAAAAAACTATATTTGTAATGAATAAATAAATCTAGTTTGATACAATATTTGACAGTAAAGAAGGTAAATAAAATGAAAGATATTTTAGTAGAAACAAGTGCTAGACACATTCATGTAACTGAAGAACAATTTCATATTCTATTTGGAAAAGACGCAAAACTTGAAGTAAGAGCACCTTTATCTCAACCTGGACAATTTGTTTCTTTTTCTCGTCTTGATATCGTTGGACCTAAAAGAACTATCGCAAACGTCAGTATTCTTGGACCTTTTCGTAAAGAAGGACAAGTGGAGGTTTCATTGACTGATACAAGAACTTTAGGCGTTACTCCATTCATTCGTGAATCTGGAGATATCAAAGGTAGTGCCCCAATTAAATTAGTGGGTCCCGCAGGTGAATTAGAATTAAAAGAAGGATGTATAGTTGCTAAAAGACATATCCATATGACTCCCGCTGACGCTTTTGAATTCGGCGTTAATAATGGTGATATTGTCAAATTAGAAGTTAATACGGAAAATAGAAGTTTAGTCTTTGGCGATGTCGTCATTCGTGTTAGAGATGATTTTGCTTTAGCGTGTCATATTGATACCGATGAGGCTAATGCCGCTGGTTGTAGTGGTACTGTTTACGGAAAGATTATTAAATAATGGAAAAGATTGTTATCACTACTCATGATGTTTGTGCTCGAACTGTCGAAGTCGAATACGATGAAAATAATATTATTAAACATGTTCGCTTTTTAGGTGGATGTGCTGGAAATACGCAAGGGGTAGCTTCTTTACTTGTAGGCATGAGCATTGAAGAAGCAGTTAAACGCCTTGAAGGAATTAAGTGTCGGGGTTCTAGAGGCGGCGAAACTAGCTGTCCAAACGAATTAGCAAAAGGGCTAAAACAATTATTGAAATAATTCTTAATCAAATTATAATAAATGTGCAACTTATCAAGAACTGTGAAAAAGAGATGAAAAATCGCAGTAGCAACTCTCGGAAGAGTAAGTGCTTTCTCTAGCAAAGTCCCACAACTTTGAACGATAAGTATGGAAGTGATAATATGCTTCCCCTTGTGGGGAGGCTTTTTTATAGGAGAAGGTTAAAATGAGCAAAGAAAAAATCTTATTTACATCGGAATCGGTTTCAGAAGGTCATCCCGATAAAGTATGCGATCAAATCGCTGATGCAATTCTTGATGAATGTTTACGTTTAGACAAGGATAGCCATGTTGCATGTGAATGCTTCGCAAGCAACAATACCATCGTTATTGGAGGCGAAATAACCTGCAAAAGTGGAGTGGATATTATAAAAATTGCCAAAAACGTGCTAAATAAGATTGGTTATGATAAGCCTGATTTAGGTACTGACTTCCATGATGTATCAATCATTAATTTGATAAAACAACAAAGTCCTGACATCAATCAAGGATGCAATCAAACTAAACCTGAGGACCAGGGAGCGGGTGACCAGGGCATTATGTTTGGGTATGCCACAAATGAAACTGAAGGTTATATGCCTCTTGCTATTTCTATTGCTCATAAATTAGTTAGAGAAGCTTCAAAACAAAGACATAACTCTCAATTTAAAGGGGCTCGACCTGATATGAAAAGTCAAGTTACCGTTGATTATACTGACCCTAACCATATTCGAATTGATACTGTGTTGATGTCTGTTCAGCATGACGAAGAAGTTGATTTAGACGAATTTAAAAAATATATTCATGAACAAATTATGATCCCAGTTATTAAATCGTTTAATTTAAATGATGATTTTAAATATTATATTAATCCTACAGGCAGATTCGTATTAGGCGGACCGGCTGGCGATACCGGTTTAACTGGACGAAAAATCATTGTTGATACGTATGGAGGAACTGCTGAACATGGCGGAGGCTCTTTCTCTGGAAAAGACCCTTCAAAAGTGGATAGAAGCGCTGCTTATATGGCGCGTTATATCGCTAAAAACCTTGTTGCCGCTGGAGTAGCGGATCGCATTCAAATTCAACTCAGTTATGGAATTGGTATATCTCATCCTTTATCAATTGGAATTAAAACATTCCATACTGCAAAATATAGTGATGATAAGATTTTAAAGATTATTAGAGAAGTTTTTGATTGTAGACCTGGAATGATTATCAAAAATTTTAGTTTGAAGGTACCGTCCTTTAAATATCAAGATTTATCTAATTATGGTCATTTTGGCCGTCCAGATTTAGATTTGCCTTGGGAAAAATTAGATAAAGTTGATGCTATAAAAAACTTCTTTAAAAATGTTAAATAAAATACTTATTTCCAAAATTTAGGAAATTAGTTTTTTAACTGACAATATCGACCTATTTTTACCTTTAATTTTGGAGATAACTATTTTATTAGACTTTTAGTGACTATTGATATTACTATAAAGATGCTTTTAGTTATAATTTAAGGCATAGCAAAAATAAGTTTAGTGGAAATTAAAAAAGTCATTTCCAAAACTAGTGCCCTAACTAGTATTGACTAAAGCGTTGTTATTTCTTCTTTTGAATCAACTTAGGATCTAACTTCACCTCATCTCTATTTATATCTTGATGATTGCAAATTTTAAAAATCTTCTCTTTGAGAAAAACCCTTGCGATTTCTGCAGGAGTATTGCCATTAAGAATTCCTCTTGGTTCTGAATTGATATGGGATAAGGCTAAGTCTAAATCTGTTTGTTCAATCGTTGAAAAATCAAATCCCTTTGGAAATACCTTTCTAAGTTCTACATGGTTCTTCTCAATCTTCCCTTTTTGGCCTGATTTACCTGGATCGCAGTAGAAAAGATGGGCAACTTTAACCCCTGTTTTACAATCCATTTCAATTGAGTTGGGGTTAGCAAACTCGGATCCATTATCAGTTAAAACGCAGCCAAACATCTTACTGTATAATTCAATGCCGAGTTTTTCTTTTAGCGTTTCAAAAATTCTTGTCACTTCTGCGGAGGTTTTCTCCTTTAAAAGAAAAGCTAGCATAAAATTAGATTTTCTAAATAAAAGGGTGAGAACGCAAGCTTTCACTCCACGACATGACTCAACGGTATCCATTTCTACAACATCGGTATTATAGTTTTCTCCAATGTAGATAAGGAAATCATCAAAAGTCCTTCCATTTAAAAAAGCCTTATTTGTAGGCTCACTTCTTTTTTTCTTGTAATGTTCAGGATATTTCATTCGTTTAGTCAAATCACAATTTTTTACATTTTCAATGAAACCATGATCAATATATTTAAGAAGTGTGACATAAGTTACCGGTATTTCAGATTTATGAGTCAGCAATATTTGAGGTAAACTTTGCCTTTTATCTTTAATAAGTGGAGCAAGCAAATTTGAGATATCATTTAATTGCTCAGGTGAAGTGTGAATTCCTAATCTAGATTCTCTTCTTTCAGCCATCATTCTGCTATACACACTTCTTGAATCATAATGGTAATGGTTTATTTTGCAGGCCATAATATTTGAACAACCAGTGCAGACATAAGGAAATTTATTTATCTTTTTACAATCTGGTTCATAGCTAAATTCTTTACAACCTTGATTACAATTTTGAAGGCGACACCTTTTACAAAATATGTTTTCCTTATTTTTCTGTGGGCACCTAGCGTGACATAAGTTCTTCACTTGACAAGTCAATTTCTTTCCACATTTGTTCATGGTGTTAGTATGGGTAAGCACTCGATATTTTTTAATGTGCTTAATGAGTCCAGAAACATCAACACCTAAATTCTCAGCTAACTCACTAGCGGTTTTACATTCCGTTAATCCTTGTGCGATGCATTCGATATCGTTTTGATCTAATCTTCTGTATTTTTTCATAAAATTAAGTCCTTTCTAACAGAATAAAAATAAAACGTTAGGGCACATTAATATTGTAACGGATTTGGAAATAAATTTTTAATTTCCTAAATTTTGGAAATAAGTATTTTATTTAACA
>CAVDWX010000010.1:0-80087 GCA_963612735.1 Gemmiger formicilis
CTTATAATACATATTATGAAACTAAGGGTGAGGAAGCTGATGTTCTTTTGCTTGCTAAATCGCATTTAAATGATAAGAAGATGGATAATTTTATAGCACTAAATGAGTATTATAAGGATGGCTATTTTGTCGATAATAATTTATACGGTTTATTGTGTAAGAAGACAAATAGCGAATATTTTACACTTCTAGAAAATGAAACATATTATTGTTTTTTAAGAAAAAATTCGACCCATATTAGTTCAATTTTAAAAGATAGCTATGATGATTTAGCTTTTGTGATATTGGAGGAATTTTTCGATGCTATTTAATAAAAGCGGTATTACTCCAAAAACTAAAGATTTTACCAAAGATGATTTGCCCTCTTCTCGAAGAAAACAGTTTTTCCTCCTTTTTAAACATGAATGGAAATTGATGATTATTTTACCGTTTTTCTTTTTATTATTATTTGCTCCTTATCTTGGAATTACTATCCTAGAACAAGTTTATAGCGTTAATCATTTAGATAAAGATTTATTCAACTTTGAGCTGATGAGTGAAGGGATTAAAACTATTTGCATAATCTTACCTTTTCTTTCTTTTGGTGGATTAGTGGAAATTCATCGTCACTTATCTCTTAATGAAGGTGTTTTATTTTGGAAAGATTATCTTAAAGGCTTTAATTTGAAGTGGCTTTTATTTGGCTTATTATTTGGCGTTAATAATGTGATATTAGTCCTATTAAGTTCTATTGCGGGAGCTTTTAGTTACGCGGGAGTATTTTATTATATTGTCTTAGGATTATTTTGCTTAGTTATCTATCCAATAATGTGCTTTGCTTGCATTCAAACAAGTTATTACACGCTTAATTTTAAAGGATATTTAAGTAACGCTTCTAAGTTTGTCATCAAATATTATCCATATATGTTTTTATATTCATTATATTTACTTATCCCTAATCTATTAGCGGCTATCCCTAATATGCCAATATTTATATATGATACGATTATCGTTATCTTTATGGCATTATCCCCAATTTATGCCTTATCGTTATATTCATTTTGCTTAGATAAATTTGATGAAAACATTAATAAAGATAATTACCCTTCCTTCTATCGAAAAGGATTAAATGAAAATAATATTAAAGGAGAAGAAGAACATGAAAACGATTAGATTAAAGCACAATGATATGCATCTATTTTTTGAAATATTAGATAATGGTGTGGTGAGATTATTAAGCCTTGGTTTAAAGGCAAAAAATAAACTTATAGATGCTGAAAAATACATTTATCGACCGGTTGAAATTCAAGTTCAAGGCGAAGATCATAACGCCCATCATGGCTTAAAAAATGTAGAGACCTCATTTGGAATTACCGCTACATATGTTAGACATGAAATTAAAGATAATCCTAATGGTAAAGAATTGATATTAGTCACTAAAAACGAAACATTGGAAGTAAATACTCACTATGTTTTATATTCAAATAGTCACACTATTGGAACGTGGAATGAGGTGAAAAACATATCTACACACACACTTCGTTTAGAATATGTTTCTTCTTATATTGAATATGGTTTAGGCAATAGAGGTAAGATTGATCCTTTTACTAAATTCTATTTTTATACCCCACATAATTCTTGGCATGTTGAGGCGCAGTGGGAAAAGGATTCATTTCGACATCTTGGTTTATATAACGGCAATCATAATACGAGTATGAAAAGAATTAATCTTAACAATACCGGTAGTTGGTCAACTAAAGAATATTTACCAATGTGCGTTATTGAAGATAGTGAGACTAATGATTTTGAACTAATTCAAGTTGAAGAGAGTGGTTCATGGCATATCGAAGTCGCCGATAGCACTAATTGTTTATATGTTACTGCGAGTGGGGCGACACATTTTGATTCCGATTGGAGCTATCCTTTAAAAAGCAAAGAGACTTTTATTTCTCCTCATTGTAGTGTTAGTTTTGGAAATAGCTTTGAAAACGTAATACAAGAAGTGAGCAAGTATCGAAGAACTTTAATTAGGCCCTCATTAGATCATATAGAAATGCCAGTTATATATAACGACTATATGCATAATCTTTGGGATAAGCAGACGGAAGATTTGGTCTTGCCACTTATTAAGAGTGCCAAAGATGCCGGCGCGGATATTTTTGTTTTAGATGCTGGATGGTTTGCTAAAGGTAGTGACTGGTGGGGAATACTTGGAATTTGGGAAGAAGAAAAAGAGAATTGGCCGCATGGCTTAAATTATGTTTTGGATAAAATAAGAGAAAACGGCATGAAAGTTGGCTTATGGACTGAAATAGAAGCGATGGGGATTGATTGTCCTTTATTTAATAAATTACCAAAAGACTGGTTTTTTCAAATTAATGGCAAGGTGATCATTGAACATCGTCGAGCCATGTTAGATTTTTCTAATCCTAACGTATATGATTATGCTTTTAAAACCATTTCTCGACTCGTTGATAATTATCATCTCGATTATATTAAAAACGATTACAATACGGATGTTGGAGTGGGAAGCGATCGGTATTCATCATCTTTTGGAGAAGGTTTATGCCGCCACTATGTCGCTTTTAAAAGATGGCTCAATGAATTGATGGATAAGTATCCTCATTTAACCATTGAAAACTGTGCGAGTGGTGGATGTCGAATGGATTATGGTTTACTTTCCATTTGCCCAATTCAATCTACGAGTGACCAAACTGATTATCGACTTTATCCTTATTTATCTGGAAATGTCTTAACCGCTGTTCTGCCTGAACAAGCCGCAGTTTGGTCTTATCCTAACGATACTTTGCATAAAGATGCTAAACGAAGTACTGAAAGCGTTGCTTTAAATATGATTAATGCTATGTTAGGAAGAATTCATCTTGCTAGCGATTTATCTTTATTAACTATAGAAGAAATGAATCTAGTTAAAGAAGGCGTTAAATATATTAAAAGCATTAATTCCTGGAAGAAAAAAGCTTTACCAATTTATCCACTTGGTATTTCTCATTGGTTAGATAAGATAGTCTCTAATGGGTTAATTGGAGAAGATAAGATCATTATTACTATTGTTAATTTAAGCGAAGAAGAAAAAGAAATTGAAATCGATTTATGTCGTTATCGTATTTTAGATTTATCACTTGCTTATCCACTTGCTTTACCTTGCTCTTATTCATTTAATAATGGAATATTAAAAGCTAAATTGCCTAAAGTAGCATCAGGTAGAGTTTTTGAAGGAAAGATAATCAAATAGGTTAGTTATTCTTTATTTTTAGACATTAATCATAAAAAAGTAAGATTTTATTTAATTTAGAAAAGAATTAAATTCTAATTGATTGAATGCCTTTTGTTTTTTTTTTTTTTTTTTAATAAAGTGAAAATGCATATGGTTATGAAAACTAATTGAAAGAGATATTTTTGTTGAATTTTTAATTCGATATTTATATCTAATTGTCAATTTTAAAACCAAAATTTTGATTACAAGGAGAAAAAAATATGAAGCAAAAAAAGTTAAAATTTTATGGTGTACTCGGTTTAAGCATTGCTGCGGTTAGCTTAGTGGCTGCGATAGTGTGCACGAATACTTCTCGCTTTTTTAACGTTAACGCTGGCGAGCATAGTAAAGATTGCGTTTGGAATCATTACATCGCTAAAGACCCCACTGAATACGTTCCTGGAAATAAGGAATATTGGGTTTGCTGCGCTGATCATGAACATGTCTTTGTTGCCCCGAGTGCTGATCAAGGAACTATTACCGAAGAATATAGAACACTTACCGATGAGCAACTTAAAGAATTAGCAGCAGATGATGATCGTTATATTGCACCGACTGGTATTGCCTCTACTATTGAAGCTATTAATAATTTGCCAACATTTGATGTGACCGCTGATGTTTTTGCAAATGCTAAATATCAAGTAGTTTTAGATCAATACAATAAGCTCGATGAAAAATACCAGGCACAAGTAACAAATAGAGATAAATTACTTGAATTCAACACTTATTTTGAATGCGTTATCTCTTCATCTAGTATGAGTGCTTTCGAATATACGGTTAATGAAGATGTTTTTGATGTCGATTATGGAAGCTGTAAAGAATTTACTAGTATTAAGGAAAGTGGGGAAAATTTTGGATTCGCCTCTTTAAATGCAAACATTGATTACACTAAATTCGATTATTTCACTTTTGCTATTTATAGCCCTAATTCCACTACTAACTGGCATTTCACTAATTGGAGCTACTATGTTGATTTAATTAATTGTGAAGTAAAAGAAAATAATCTTAGTGCTCTTCCTTCTACTCTTGCTGCGGGATGGAATGTTATTACTTTATCCTCTGCTGATATGAAATTAATGTTCTGCAAGGACGGTACTAATCCAACAAACGTTGATTATGGGCCGTTTGTAACATCTAACCAAGGCTACGGATTAAAAAAAGGTTTGTCAACTATGGTTACTAATTTCTATGGAATTAAATCCGCTTATTATAAAGCTCAAGCTGAAAGTGTTATTAACAAAATTAAAGCTTTAGAGACTTTAGACAAATCTGCTTTAACCTTATGGAATGGCGGGCAAATTTTTGAAGCGAGAAATAGTTATGATGCTCTTCCTTTATTTGTTCAAACATATGTTACTAATCTTTCAACGCTTGAAGAATATGAGAATGCTTTTAAATCAGTGGGTACTACATACAATTGTGAATGGACAACTGGATGCTTTGAAACTACATATTTAACTAGCTTTAAAGCCACTAATTCAGTTTCAGATGGTTATTTCTATACTGAAATTAGTAATCCTCAAGCAAGCAACTCTTATCCTTCTTTTTCGCCAAAAAGCGATAAAACCATTTCTGGCGGTACTGCTAAATTAGCCATTTATGCTACCGAAGCTACTACTATTATTGTTTTTGGACCTGTATGGAATCAAACCGTAAAGGCTGATAAAACCAATTTATCAGTTGGGTGGAATGAAATTATATTAACCGAAATTCCTGATTCTTATATAGCCAGTAACATTTGCATAGCTTTTAACGGTTATCAAACAGCAAATATGCCTTCTGGATTTAAACTAACTCCTATTTATACAGTAGCATAATAATTAATATTTATATTTTTAGACTATAAAATTTTAGGGAGGATAATTATCAATCTTGTCCTCCCTTTTCTAAAATTTAACTGTTTAAAAATAGTGGGTGTTAATATTAATTAATTTAAGATAATTGTATATTTTCTTAATATTCGCCATAATTATTAATTTTTTCAAAAATAAACATTTACAATAAAGTTGTTAATAAACATACGAAAGGAAAATTTATGAGAAAGAAATTCATAGTTTTATGTTTTGCAGCACTTTCGCTCTCTTCTCTTACAGCTTGTAATAAGCATACTCATAGTTATGATGTTGAACATCCTGTTTGGGCATGGAGCCAATTTTCATCAGCAACTGTCACTTTTACATGTTCTAATTGTCAAGATACAGTTAAAGGACATATTGTCACTTTAGACGCTACGATTGAGAATAAGGAAACAGTAAAAGCAACATGTGAAGCAGATGGCTATAAAACTTTTGTTGCCTCTGCTACATTCTTAGAAAAGGTTTATACGGATAGTAAAACCCAAACTCTTCCAAAATTAGGTCATGTTGAAGATACTTCTTCTTGGCAATATGATGAAACTAATCATTGGCATAATTGTTCTAACTGTGGAGACAGTTATCATTTTAGTGTCGGTGAACATACCTTTACTGAATGGGAAACAAAGATTGAAGCTGATCATTATAATAAAGGGAGCAAAGAAAGATATTGCTCAGTTTGTAAATATACTGAGGTTGAAGAAATAGCAATGAGCAAATTTACTTATGATGAAGTAAAAGCGATTCATGATAAGTTTGTTACATTTGACGCTAAATCATATTATATTTCTCATGTCAGTGAACAATTAGCGTATTCAATTGAAAATATTGATGATGCAGAAAAATCCACTCATGAAGAAGAATTAAATGAATGGGCTAAAGCCGCGAAAGCCGCTAATGATTATTTCACCACTAATTTCAGTGTTGTTATTGACGCTGAAGGTGTTGATACATATGAAAATGTCGTCACAAGTGATGAATTCTATGATGGCTATGGAACAGTATTAAAAATTAATGCCTCTAACGAATTCACTGGAGAAAATTGGACCTTTGGCGCTAATAAGAAAATCGAATTTGCTGACGATGTCGATACATTAGTCTTTGCAGTTTATAATAAGAATCCAATGGATATCATGATTGCTAATTCGGCTTGTAATAAATTTTATCATCCAGTAAGTAATGGAACTTGGATGGAAAATAGAAATGCGACATCTTGTCTATCTAATGACTGGACTGAATTCCAAATCAGTGTTAGCGAACTAGAAGATTTTGATAGCCTTCATATTGCCTTATATTTGATGGGCAGTCCTTATGGTGGTTATGGTATTCCTACAGTTGGCGATTCAGCTGAAAAAGGAAGCGCTTATATGACCGAAATAGTGGGCATAAAATCTGCTTATTATAAAACTGATGCAGAAGGCGTTGTTAATAAAATTGAAGCATTAAAAACCTTAGATAAATCCTCTTTAACTCTTTGGAATGGCGGTCAAATCTTAGAAGCAAGAAATCTATATGATGCGCTTCCAAGTAGTGTACAAGCTTATGTTACTAATTTATCTATTTTAGAAGAATATGAAACAGCATATGCCGAAATAGGAACTGCCTATAATACTAATTGGGAAGCTAGTTTAATTAATGGAAATAACAGCGTGATATCTAAATCAGTATTGGACTATGATGAAAAATATGGTCTATATAATCAAATAAGTGGTACCTCTACTTGGATTATTAATCTCACACCTGCAAGTAATACCGCTATTTCTGCTTCTAGTGCAAAAATAGCTATCTATAATCCTAACCAAAGTGAATATATTTTATGGTTTTATACAACAAAAAGCTGGACGCCTGCATTTAATACAAATGATGCTGAAGGATATGAAAATTTAAAACCTGGTTGGAACGAATATGAAGTCCCTCTTGTAGAATTTGAAGGTGGAGTCGTCAGTGGACTAACTATTGCATTCAATAACACAACAGAAATCTCTGATTTTAAATTTACTCCTATTTATTCCACTAAATAATTATTAAATTAAAGAAAGAATCATTATGGTACAAGCCCGAGTTTCATTACAAACTAAGATTAGAAAAGTGACTTCGAGTAAGGAGTTTCATAAGAACCTATTTGTGTTCTTAGTGCTCCTTCTCCCCACGATTGGGTTTTTGATCTTTTGGTTTTATGTCCATCTTGATTCTTTCGTTTTATCGTTTCGTAAAGACCCAAGCATTACACTTTTTGATGATCCTCAAGGAGTATTGGAAGATTTTACACTTGATAATTATGTAAAGATCTTTAGAGAATTTTTTGATAAAAACGGTTCGTTAGGTCGAGCAACATTAAATACATTAATCTATTTCTTTTCAGGATTATTGATATCTCTACCTTTGTCTATTTTATTTTCCTATTTTATTTATAAGAAAATTAGAGGTTATAAATTCTTTAGAGTCATTACATATTTACCAACTATTATAACTTCTTCTGTTTTAATTGCTTTATTTATTCAAATGTTTTCAATAGGTGGTCCATTTCACTATATAAAGTTACAACAAAGCGGCGGATCAGTCGTTGGCTATAAACCTTTTTTCTTGCAAAATAGCCATATTGCTATGTTTACTTTAGTCTTTTATTCGATTAGTTTTTCTTTCGGTGGAAATATTGTTGTCTTATGCGGAGCCATGAATTCTATCGATAAACAAATATTAGAAGCTGGTGAACTCGATGGATGTAATTGGGTTAGAGAATTATTTTCAATTATCTTACCCACTATTTGGCCAACAATTTCGACAATGATTCTTCTTTCATTTACTGGTATGTTTGGCGCAAGTGGACCTTTATTAGCTTTTTATCCAACGCTTAACAATCAAATTAATGTCGATGCTGTTACTACTTTAAACTTTGAAATGTATCGATATGTGGTTGGCAATTTAGGAAGAGCTCAAGATTTATGCTTTGCCAGTACGATTGGCATGGTCTTATCTTTAATGACAATCCCAATTGTCTTTATCGTTAAAAAATTCACAATGGATAGGGAATGATATGGCTAGTAATAACAATTTATCTTCAGTAAGAGTAGAAAGAAAAAGACGCAGCAAATCGATGAAGGTTGTTTTTGCGATTGCTTTTATTATATTGATGGCGTATGCCCTCTATGTTTTATCCTTTTTCATATTCGGTTTTATATTGTCTTTAAAAGATTATACTTATCAACAAGGTTTGACTCCCTTTTGGGATTATCTTGAAAGAAAAGGATTATTATTTACTATTGATAGTCATTCTTTTCGCTTTTTGAATTATTTTGAAGCGTTTAGTAATTTTACCGTTACTGGATATAGTGGACAAAAAATCAATTATTTGACGATGCTCTGGAACTCCATTTGGAGAACGATATTGATGACTTTTATTAACTGGTTTTGTACTGTGACAGTTTGTTATGTTTTAGTTCATTACAAAAATAAAGTTACTAAATTCATCTATTCATTAGGTTTAATCTTATCAATTATTCCTCTTTATGGCGCGGGTGCGGCTGAATATCGACTCTTTTCTAACGATGTCTTCCCACTTATCAATTCCCCATTTATTGTCATTTCTCAAATTACCTTATTTGGCACTAATTTCTTTTATATGTATGCCTTTTGGAAATCAATATCTTCGGAATATAAAGAAGCAGCCTTAATCGATGGTTCTACACATTTTGGAGTCTATTTTAAAATCATGCTCCCGATGCTTATCCCTAGCGCTATTTCTTTATTTGTGATGCTTTTTATTACTAACTGGAATAATTATGAATATACGAACTTATATATGAGAGATTATTCCGATTTATCATATGGTATTTACGTTTATCGAGAAGACGCCATCTACAATGGTGGCGGTATTTGGCCTGTTTATTTTGCGGGTGTTACGATGTCATTTTTACCAATCTTTATTTTGTTTATCTCTTTCCAAAATACAATTATGGAAAAGGTCTATATCGGCGGATTAAAAGGTTAATAATTTTCAAGGAGGTTTTTATGAAAAAGAACAATATATTTAAATTATTACCATTATTGATGGTGGTGTCACCACTTGTGGCTTGTAATTCAAGTTCTAGCTCCAACAAATTAAACATTGGTGTTGTTAAGATGGGGTATGGTATTGAATGGGTTCAAGATTTAGCGGCGAAATTTACTCAAGAAACTGGTATTAAGGTAGTTATCAGTGAATTTCCAGGTCAAGCTGGCGCGGATGCTTTAGCGAGCGCTGTTGATAATGGCGGCAAATTCGATCTTGTCTTTACTAAAAGAGGGACCTTTGAATCTGATATATACACAAAAAAGAGTGTGAAAAAATGTTCTCCTTTATATGAAGATTTAACTGAATCTGTCTATAACTACACTAATGCTGGCGAAAATAAAACGATTGGTGAAAAGTTATCCCAAGATATGAAAGATTATTATAATTTTGATGGACATTATTACGGTTTACCTTGGACTAGTGGCTTTATGGGTATCACTCGCAATGTGACAATATGGAAAGCGATGGGTTATACCGATGAAGATATCCCTAATACCACCGATGAATTGATGGCCTTATGCGATGATATTTATTCTAAACATTATACTTATCCTGGAACGACTCCTTTATCTGGACAAGTATATCCATTTATTTATAGCGACCGTGCCGAATATTATACTTCTGTTATTAATGTATGGACCGCTCAATATGAAGGCAAAGATACAATTAACAATTATTTTATGAAAGGTTTAGGTCCAGATCAAAGCGAACCAAATGAATATTTCTATACATATGATGGTCAATCCGCGGCCTTAGAAGTGTTAGGGGAATTATTAAACGGCAATGATGGAAATCGTCAAGATCCAACCACATCAATTGATTTTACCTCGATGCAAAGAGCTTTTTATCAAGGCAGTGCCGTTTTTTGTATTAATGGAAGCTGGCTTGAAAATGAATCTGGCTCCAGCAGTGGATTACAAAGCGATGTTGATTTCATCAAAATGCCAGTTGTTAGTTCCATCGTCAATCGATTATCGATTAAAGGCGATGCTGAAGCCGATAAAAAATTAAGTGCAGCCATTTCTTATGTTGATTCACACACGCAAGATGGAAGTGATGCTCCTTTATCAGCAGCGGATATGAAAATTGTAAGAGAAGCGAGAAGCTATAGTTATTTAGGTGGTGGTGTTGATCATCAAGCCTTTGTTCTCGCTTATAGCAAAAATAAAGATAATGGTATCTCATTTTTAAGATACATGTATAGCGATGAAGGATTAAATAGTTATCGTAAAACGATGGGTGGACTTTGCTTGCCTGCGACACCATGTAAAGAATATGACACTCTTGATAATACTATTTCTGTTTTTAAACAAAGCGTTATTAAAGCGATGAATGAAAATTTAATGTTTTATGAATCTAGAAAGGCGAAATTATTTTGCTTAGGTAAAATCGATTTACATTTCCAAAATGGAACAGGTCGATCCACGGTTTCACTTCTTAAAGGGAATAATGACCAAGCTAAAATGAGTGTTGATCAAATTATGACTGAAAATTATGAATATATTCGTAAGAATCTATCCGATATTCAAGATTTGATCAATCAAGCTAAATAATTAGTAGAGATATATTATGAAAAATAAAAGTTTAGCGTTTATCTTACTTATAGGTGCCACGATACCAACGATGGTAGGCTGTTCAACCTCTAGCTCCATTTTAGAATGCTTTAGTGTTTATTCCACTGTTAAAGTATCACAAAATGCCGACCATTCAGTTTATTATGATAAATTAGATCCTAAAATTGATGTCAGCATGATGCAAAATGAATCCGAAGCTGGACAAATCATTTTTAGATTTAGTAGAGATATTAAGAATTTTACGGTTGAAGTTAGCGATTTAGTGAGTAACAACAATAAAACCATTTCCAAAGACAATGTTACTGTTTATATGCAAAGATATCTTGAATTAGATAAAGATTTCGACCATATCGAAGACCTCCCAACTGGGACTATGGTACCTGATTTCTTATTACCAGTCGAATACGCTATTAGCAGTAATGAAAATAAGATTAATAAAGATGATTATCAAGGATTTGTCGTTGATATTAGATCAAATAGTAATACCGAAGGCGGGACTTATACAGGAACTGTTAAGTTCACATTTGATAATGTTGTTAAAGAAATCCCTGTCAGCGCTACAGTATGGGGTTTTCAATACGAAGGTACTAGAGAAATGAAATCTTCATTCCTCGTTTATCGAGGAGCGTTATTGTCTGGAGAATATAACGCTAGTGATGAAACAGTTCAAGCCTATACCGACATGTTGACTGATTTTAAAGTTAACGCTATGGTCGTCGAGACTCCGGACAAATATAACGTTACTACCATGAAGGAATATGTTGATAACCAAGTTAGAATGATAAATGCTAATCCTAATTATTCTTCTATTCCACTTCCAATTGTTAATATTCCTTATTCTTTTAGTGTTGTTGATATTCCAAGCAATCGTTCAAGTTTGACTGATAATCAAAAAGTGGTCTGCATGTTATATGATTTCATTCGTAATTTGGTTGCTAATTCATCTAATGATATCAATTATCTTAAATATGCTTATCTATATTTAACTAATTTTGATGAAATGGATATGTATAAAGGACCTAGTGGTAGTTATGAAAGAGGTTTAAAATTCTTTGCTAAAGATGGACAACTTGAACAAATTTTAAACCTTATTGTGAACCGCATTAATAAAGATGGAGAGCTTTCTAAATTCAACGTCGATAAAAGAGAAGAAATCGTTAATTCCATTTTAAATATCGATAGAGTTAATCCTCTTACTACTTTTGATAGCACCATTGTGGAAACATTGGATCAAGTTTCATGTCCATATATTTCTCAATTAGAGAACAGTGAATATTATGCTCGTTATGATTATAATCGCGATGAAAACGCGAATGGTGAGTTGTGGACTTATACATGCGTTGGTCCAAAAGCTCCTTATCCAACTTTCCATTTAGGCGATTATAACCTTGGTAGTAGAACTACTGGTTGGACTATGAAAAGAAGAAATGTGACCGGATATTTATATTATGCCGTCAATATTTATTCTGAACTTAATAATTCCGCGAATGGAGAATTTATCGATCCTTATACCACTCCAACTAGAAGCGCTGAGTGTCCTGGCGATGGCTTTTTAATCTATCCTGGTGGCAAATATGGTAGCACCTCTCCTTTCCCATCTAATCGATTATTATCATTTAGAGATGGAATGGATGATTATGATTTATTAAGCGTTTATGAAAGAGAACTTAATAAAGCGGAAACGACATACGGAGTGAGTTTTGACTTTGAAGCTTTGATGAATGAAGTTTATGACAAAGTTATCACCAGTGCTTTATATGTTAGTGATGATGAAGCTGTTTTATTAGCAAGACAAGAAATTGCTAATCGCATTTTAGCGCTTAAATCTGATGATAATTTATTAGTCAATTCTTATTTAAACGGTGATAAAGTTACTACTGAAATTTATTCTTTATATAATTCATTTAACATTAACGGAAATGACGTTGATTCATCCGATATTGTTAAGTCTAATAAAGGCTATAAATACGTTTATGAATCCAATGCTTGTCAAGTTTCGTCTCTTAAGATTTTAGGGATGACTTCTAATCTTACTTACCATATCTCTTATCAAGATTATGTTAGTACTTTCAAAAATGTAAACGATATCAATGTTAGCGAAGGCTCTTCTATTGGAGTTGAAAATAATACTTTAGTATGTGAAATGAATTCACTTGATAAGGGTAGTGTTAACGCTAATAGAAGATTTAAATTGTTTGTTGATATCGCTAATAATGATTTAGCTAATGTAAAAGGCATTGATTTTACTATTAAAAATGATACTGCTCAACCTTTAACTATCAATGTCAGTCTTGATGGAGTAACTTCTAAATACACTAAGACAGTTTATTTATATCCAAATGAGGAAAGAAGTTTCCATTATAATTTTGTTCTTGAAGACGAAAATAAAATTTCTTATGCTTCTGGAATTAAATTTGAATTAGAAAATTACGATTCGGTAAATGAAAGCATCTATTCTTACGCTAGAAATTTCACCATTAGTAATATTTCATTTTATCGATAGAGGGAGTTAATTATATGAAAACAAATAGAGCATTATTACTATTATTACTTCCTACTTTATTATTCACTTCATGTGGTAAAGAAAAAGAACCTTCTTATTCTAACGAAGTACTTTTGAATGGATATGAAACTGTTAGCGATATGTATCGCTCTAAATTAATTTATTCATTCAACAATTACAACATGAAATGTGCTTTCGAAATTAATAAAGATTCCACTTATATCAAAGAAGGTAGCGGATCTTTAAAGATGTATATGGAAAGAGCCGTGAGTGGAGATTATTCCTATTTTGTGCAACGTTTTTCCCAAAGCGAAGCTAAGGAACGCGATATTTTTGATATCGATAAATTCTCTTTGTGGCTTTATAACACCTCGGATGTAGAAACAACTATTTCTCTTGCTTTAATTGGCACCGGAGATAAAGTAGTCACTAAACAAGACTTTAAATTAGTGGCTTCTAATTGGAATTATCTCGAATATAATTTATCAAAATTAATTGTTGAAACATCTTATGAAAGCTTAATTGGTTTTGGTATCTTAATTAATGAGACTAATGGCACTTATTATTTAGATGATTGGAAAGTTTATTTTGGAGCGACATACACTGATGAAGATTTAAAAGTATTAGATATCATTAATGAAGCCAGCACTAAAGTGAGTGCCCTAAATTTAAATATGAATTTCAACGACACTAGTGAAGTGGCTAAGCTTGAAGAAGCTTGTACTTTATATTATCAAATCGATTCTTCTTATCGAAGCGCCGTTAAAGGGGCTAATAACTTGCTCACCTTAGCGGAATCCTATACCAAATTTTTATCGACGAATAGCGATCCCGCTGTTGCGTTTAATTTTGCTAATCCTGCAGGCTTAGTTCAAGCTAGCGTCTCTTTATTATCTAGTGGAGGCGTTAACTTATCTTATTCGACTGATATTAAAAGACCTTCCACTAATGGTTCGATTAAAATCAGTGCGAACGGAAGCACTAAATGGACATATTTAGATTTAACAACATCGTTAACTTTATCTGATTATTCTAAATTTGGCTTCTGGTTTTATAACGATAGTGCTCAAGAATTTGGCTTCTGTGTCCAATGGAATGCGACCGCTCAATACATCAAACCAAAAGGATATATTAGTGATAATGATGGTTGGCAGTACTGCGAATATTCTTGTGCCGGATTATCTAATAAAGTCGAATTTGAATATTGCACTGTGGCTGAAGGCGTTGCTGGAGGCATTTTAGATACCGAAGGCGATATTTACATTAGCGATGTCACATTGATTAAATAAAATAAGGTATTAGAATGCCACAAGTTAAACTTGAAGATATCAGTGTCTCATACTCTTCTAGAAAAAATAGCAATTATGTTTTAAATGACTTAAATGTTATTTTTGAAGATGGGAAGATTAATGTTATCTTGGGCGAAAGTGGTTGTGGTAAGACCACATTATTACATTTAATTTGTGGCACGCTTAATGCTAGCAAAGGCAATATCTATTTTGATGATTTAGATATTACTAATTTCTCTATTCGCGATCGAAATGTGGCTTTAGTTAATCAAAGCATAACTTTATATCCCCATTTAAATGTTTTTAAAAATATCGCTTTTCCTCTTATGCATACCTCCGCGAGTGGAGAAGAGATTAAAAATAGAGTTTATGAAGTCAGTAAATTACTACATATCGAACATTTATTAACTCGTAAGCCAAAACAAATATCATTAGGGCAAGCTCAACGTGTTTGTATAGCTAAAGCGATTATTAAAAGACCATACGTCTTCTTATTTGATGAACCTTTTTCAAATCTTGATGAAGCTTTACGAATCGAATTAAGAACTGAACTAAAAAAATGCTTACTTGATTTAAAAGCAACATCAATATTTGTCACTCATAATATTAAAGAAGCGATGATGATGGGTGATTATATCTATGTCATGGATGAAGGACATATTATAGAAAAAATAGAAGCTAAAAATTTCTTAGAGGCGAAAAGTAAAGCCGCGAAAGAATTGATTAAAAATGAGTTTAAAGATGAAAATGTACTCGACGACTGATTTAGATATATTTAAGAAAAAATATCGTTTATTTTCGATTCTATTTTTCGTTTCTATATTTTTATTGATTGCTTTATTTGTTCTAAGTCTTTGCTTTACTAATTATAAGAATTATTTATATTTTGAAATCATTGGTGGCGTTATTGCGTCGATTTTCGTTTTTATATGCATTTTATTTTATTTTAGATTGATCGATTACAAACGTTTAATTAATCACTACCTCAGTGTCTTTAATGAGAAAAAAACTTATATCGATGGAACATTTCTTTCTCTTGGCGAATATATCATCACATTAGATGATAATATCAGAGTTAAAGAAGCCTATTTTGAAGTTGATAATAATAAAGTTACTTATTATATTTTATCTATTTTTGATACGGAAAATTTAAAAGCTAATACCAAATATAATGTCCTCCTCGCTGATCGTTTTATAAGGAGCTTTAATTATGAAATATAATTTTCCTTATAAAGCTCATTTTCAAAGAAATATTTGGCTTTACATTTTATTAATGTTAATAGTTACTACTTCTTATGAGTTTGCTATTAAAAGTAAATCCGCACTCAAAAAATATCAAAAATTTAATATTTTTGTGGCCACTAAAAAAGTGGATTTAGATTCACTTAAAGCAAAAATTAACAATTATATCGATAATGATACGATTAAAAATGTCGTTATCAATCAATGTAATCCCACTCTTACTTCTTATTACACGATGTACACCACTTTTGGTTTAGAAGACGCTGATATCCTCATCCTTAATAGCGAATATATCTTTATTAATGATTTGAAAAGTCATTTCACTTCTTTTACAAGTGAATCGTCGTATTATGGTGAGACAAATTATATTTATAATGATGTCCATTATGGGATAGAGATATATCAAAATAAAAAAGGCCGCCTAACTAACTATATTACCTATGATGAAGATGCAACTTATTATTTATTCATCAATAAAAAATCAAAACATTTATTAGGTTTTACTAGCGATAGTGAAGGCAAAACGAATTCGCTTATAAAAGTGTTAGGAGGTATTTTTAATGAAGAATCAAAATAAAGGTAAAAAAGTTAAAAAAGTCACCCCTGATTTTTTATTAGAACAACTTCCTTCCACTCGAAGAAAACAGTTTTTTGATATTTTAAAAAATGAATACCGAACGCTTTTATTAATCGGACTCATCTTAGTGCTGTTTTTTATCCCGTTTATAGTTTCTAATATTTTTGAATATGGTTTTATGAGCGGTACTTCTGAAACAATTAAAAAAGCTATGGAAGCGGAAGGAAGAAATAGTGAAGAAATTGCTAGAGCTATTAAATTACAAATGAGGTCTATTCATCTTTTATTTACTGGCATTAATATAATTTGCTTTATGATTTTTTCTTTAGGATTAGCGGGAGTATCGCGCGTTATAAAATGCCTTTGTTTTGGAGAAGGCGTTGTTTTTAAAAGCGACTTCTTCATCGGCATAAAAGAGTACTATAAATCATTTTTGGCGGTTGGCTTTTTTTCAGGTCTATTTTATTTCTTAATGACTTATACCGGAGCCATGCTAGACGCTTTAAGTAAAGATAATTCTAGTTTACTTATTGTTAAAGGTTTAACGATTGGATTTTATTTTGCACTTCTAGTTCCTTTATTCCTTTTTTCGTTAGCGCAATCAACCTTATATAATGTGCCATTTTTTAAAAATATTTCTAACTCTATAAAATTTATTATAAATAAATATTATATTTGTCTCATTTTTTCTATAATAATTTATATGATATATCTATTGACTTATATAGTTTATCCACTCATTTCAATCTTATCTTTTGTAGCGGTTATTATTCTTATTGTCCCTTTTATAGAACTAGCGTTTCATTTATTCGCTTTATCGCTATTTGATAAATACATTAACAAAAATTATTACCCTCAAATTTATAAAAAAGGGTTATACATAAAAGATAATACAAAGGAGAATTAAATTATGGCGACTTTATCTTTTAAAAACATTAATAAAATCTATGACAATCATGTACAAGCAGTGTTTGATTTCAATCTAGAAGTTAAAGACAAGGAATTTATTGTTTTTGTGGGGCCTTCTGGATGTGGCAAATCCACTACGCTTAGAATGGTCGCGGGCTTAGAAGACATCACCAGTGGTCAATTATTAATCGATGGAGTTTATGTCAACAATGTGGTTCCAAAAGATCGTAACATTGCCATGGTTTTCCAATCCTATGCCTTATATCCTCATATGAGTGTTTATAACAATATGGCTTTTGCTTTGAAATTAAGAAAAGTCAGAATGCCACTTTATTTACCTAACCCTGAATGCGATGCGATTAGAGAAGAAAATAAACAACTTTTTAAAGCTATTAAAAAATTAAATCGTCAAATTAAAAAGAAAAATGAACCCAAAGAACTCGTTAATGAACGCGATAATATCTTTGAAAAAATTTATAATAACGAAGAAAAAAGGAAATCGCTTCTCGTTCAACAAACAGGTATCTCTCAATTAGATATCAAAGAATGCACTAAACTTATTGATATGCTTAAATATGAGATTGAACTATACAATAAAAAAATAGTTCATTTAAATAAAAAGCTCGATCAATATACAGCTCGTAAGGAAGCTTTAAGCGCTAATGAAAATATTGATAATGAGAAGAAAAATAAAAGATTAGAAGAACTTACTAATGAAATTAATAAAATTACAAATCATATCAATATTATTTCAGATAGCATTGAGCAGAAAAAGAATCAACTTACCGTTACTGAAACGACATTAAATCACTTCAAAAATAATGAAGTCCCATTAGAAGAATTAAGAAAACATACCGCTTATGAAATTGCGTTAGAAGTTTATAAAGCTGCGAGAACGCTTGGCTTAACTAAATATTTATTACGTAAACCAGCCGCATTAAGTGGTGGACAAAGACAACGTGTCGCTCTAGGTAGAGCTATTGTAAGACATCCGAAAGTTTTCTTAATGGATGAACCTCTTTCTAACTTAGACGCTAAATTACGTGTTCAAATGAGAAATGAAATTTCTAAGATTCATGAATCTGTTGGTGCGACAACAATATATGTTACTCACGATCAAACCGAGGCGATGACGATGGCTAATCGTATCGTTATTATGAAAGATGGTTATATTCAACAAATTGGAACGCCTAAAGAAGTGTATAACGATCCTAGCAATATGTTTGTCGCAGGCTTTATTGGTAGCCCAGCAATGAACTTTATTAAAGGAAAATTAGTGGGTCATAATTTTGTCATTGATGGAGAAAAACCAATCAATATCAAACTCAGTAAAAAAGATGTCGATTTATTATCATCATATCAAGATAAAGAATTATATTTAGGCGTTAGACCAGAATCCATTTTCTTAAAAGATGATGTCAATAATACTAATCCCACTAATTCGATTAAATTACAATGCGATTTCGCTGAAATGTTAGGATATGAATTATTGCTCTACACTTATATCAATGGTCAAAAGGTCATCGTTAAAACATCCACGAAAGCGGATATTAAGACCCATGATTTCATGGAAATCGCCTTTAATAATGATATGATTTATTTCTTTGATAGCGAAACCACTAATAGAATTAAATAATTATATTATGGAAAACAAATATAAATGCATTCCCTTCTGGAGTTGGAATGATGAATTAGAAATTGATGAATTAGTCCGTCAAATAGAATGGATGCATGATAATGGAGTGGGTGGTTTCTTCATGCACGCTAGAGGGGGATTAACTACTCCTTATTTAGGGGAAAAATGGTTCCAATGTGTTAATGCCTGTTTAAAAAAAGCTAAAGAATTAGATATGGAAGCTTATGCCTATGATGAAAATGGGTGGCCAAGTGGCTTTGTTGGTGGCAAATTATTAGAGGACCCTTCTAATTCTGATTATGCTGTTAGTTTTAAATACGGCGAATATGACTCTCATGCTGTAGCTAGTTTTTTAGTGGATGAAAATAGTGTTAAGCGTGTTAGCGGTGGAAGCGATGTTTTAAATGTTTATTTAAATAGAAGTAAATCCACTGTTGATATCTTAAATCCTAAAGTCGTTGATCAATTTATTGCCTTAACTCATGAACAATATAAGAAAAATGATGAAGTGGGTAATTTAAGAGGATTTTTTACCGATGAGCCTCAATATTTTAGATGGGGTACCCCTTTTACTTATATGCTCGTTGATTATTTTAAAAAACATTATAACGAGGATGTATTCGATAGAATTGCATTGCTCTTTATAAATAAAGAAGGTTATAGAGATTATCGCTATAAATATTTTAAGGCTTTACAAGATTTAATGCTTAATAACTATTCTAAAAAAATATATGAATGGTGTGATTCAAATAATTATAAATTCACCGGTCATTACGTCGAAGAAGTTTCTCTTGGTTATCAAATCATGTGTTGTGGTGGCATCATGCCTTTTTATGAATATGAACATATTCCAGGAGTGGATCATTTAGGAAGATGGGTTAAAAGAAACGCCGTTGCAAAACAACTCGGTTCGGTTATGTCTCAACTCGATAAACGCCAAGGGTTATGCGAAATGTTTGCTTGTGTTGGTTGGGACGCTACTCCGCTTGAATTGAAAAAGATTGCTGACTTTTATATGGTGAATGGCGTTAACCTTATGTGTCAACATCTTTTACCTTATAGTGAACACGGACAACGTAAAAGAGATTATCCAGAACATTATTCCATCATTAACCCCTGGGTGGAGAAAGCTTTTAAAACATTTAATGATCATTTTTCTAATATCGGAGAAAAAATAGCTAAGAGTAGAGATATATGTAATGTTGGTTTATTCTCTCCGATTAGAACGGCTTATTTTGAATATCAAAGAGATCAGGAAGCCACTGGTTTTAATGTAAGTGAATTAGATAATGATTTTATTATTGCAAATGAAATGTTCACTAATAATGGGATTAATTATCATTTATTAGATGAAGTAATTATGGCTAAACATGGTTATGTCGAAAAAGATGAACTCATCGTTGGCCAAGTTAGATATAAATACATTGTGATTCCAAAAGGGACTTTAACAATCGATGTTACGACGATGAAATTATTTAAAGAATTCGCTTCTAATGGTGGCAAATTCTTACTATTAGGCGATGTACCTTCCTATCTAGAAGGTCATGAATTTAATCATGATTATATTCATAACAACGTCACATTTGAACAAATTAAAAAAGACCAACCTTATACATCGACTTATTCTACAAATATTATGATGACGTATCGTCTTAATGATGACGGACAATATTTCTTCTTTTTGACCAATTGTGGCGATAAAGAAGATGATGTTACTATTAATATTGATAATTTTGTTTCGTTTGAATGCGAGGGTCAAGTAATTTCTAATAAGATTCATCTTAATGTTGGTGAATCAAAAATCTTAATTTCTAGCAAAAAGAAAGCAAAACAAGCGCCAAATTTAGAAATTTTACATCTAGGTCATGAATTTGATGTTGTTAATGAACCTATGAATTATATTACTCTTGACTATCTTTCTTATTCATTTGATAACCAAAATTATAGTGAAAAATTACATCATATGGGTGTCTTTGATCGGATTTTAAAGAGCCGTTATCAAGGTAAACTTTATCTCAAATATGAATTCGATATTAAACATTTAACTAATAAATATGAAGCTTTAATTGAAGACTGTCATACTCTTTCCGTCCTTGTAAATGGACATGAAGTCAATCGATTAGGTCATGTTCTTGAAAAGGATTTATGGAATTATGATATTGGTAAATATCTTTTAATTGGACATAACGAAATTGTTGTCCTAATTGATTTTATGGAAAAAGAAAATGTCTATTATGCTTTATTTGGTAAAGATGTTTTAGAATCCATTAAAAACTGCTTAGCTTACGATACCACTATTGAACCGATTTATATACGAGGTGATTTCGGAGTGTATGGTGATTTTAAAGATGGAGAATTTAATCAAGCTATTATTGGCAATAATTTTTATTTAGATAAACAAACTTATCACATATCTTCGCTTATTAAAGATGGGTATCCATTTTTTAGAGGTGAAATAGCCTTAAGCACAAATATTAATGTCGATAGCATTAATAAATTATTAGTGATTGATAAACGTTTTCATTTAATCGATTTATATATCAATGATGTGTTTGTTAAAAGAATGCTTTTTGATTATAAAGTAGATTTATCTAATTATTTAAAAGTTGGAAACAATAAGATTGAGATTAGGCTTTCTATCAGCAATCGAAATTTACTTGGACCATTCCACGATCCTTTAGAAGAACCAATGTCAGTTGGTCCTTACAGTTTTGAACGATTTGGGACTTGGGATGAAAAGGGTAAATCCTGCCTTTGTTTAGATAGATATAGTTTTATAAAAACAATAATTTAATAATAGTTATATGAGGATTTAAATATGGGAAAAAGAGAACGCTATTTTGGACTACATTTTGATTATCACGCTAATGAGAATACATTGAATATTGGTAAAAATTTTGATGCTAGCATACTTGAAACAATCATTAAAGAAGTTAAACCTGATTTCATTCAATGCGATACCAAGGGTCATCCTGGTTTGACTTCATATTGCACTAAGGTTGGTTTTCCTGCGCCTGGGATAGTGAAAGATTTATTAAGACAGTGGAGAGACGTTACTAAAAAATATAATATTCCTCTTTATGCCCATTATTCTGGAATTTGGGATAAAAAAGCCACTAGTGTACATCCTGATTGGGCTGAAGCGTTTGAAGATGGTTCTTTAACTGATAGAATTAGTGTTTTTTCTAATTACAGTGATGAATTAATGTTACCTGAATTAAAAGAACTAATTTTAGATTATCAAATGGATGGAGCATGGGTTGATGGTGATTGTTGGGCACTTGTAGTGGATTATTCTCATGCCGCAAAAAAAGCTTATAAAGAAAAATATCATAAAGACGCTCCTAAAGTTAATAAAGAAGGATATCGAGAATATCTTAATTTTCTTAAACAAGGATTTTTCGATTATGTTAAAAAATATGTCGATTACGCTCATTCGCTAAATAAAGACTTCATGATTACTAGCAATTGGCTTAATACCGGATGGGTACCTGATGATATCAATATAACTGATTATATTTCCGGAGATTTATCACCCACTAATAGTGTTGACAGTGCTCGATTTGGTGGAAGGCTAATGGCTATGTCTAATCGAAACTGGGATATGATGAGTTGGGGTATTTCTTTTCCTGTTCACCATAGTAAAAGTACTGTCCAATTAAAGCAAGAAGCGGCTTGTACATTAGCCATTGGCGGTGGCTTTCAAATCTACAACATGCAAGATCCTACTAGTGTGGTAGTGGAGCCTAAAGCTATTGCCACTTGGGCGGAAGTTTCTCAGTTTGTTCATGATAGAAAAGAATATTGCTTCGGAGGAGATTTCATTCCAGATTTAGGTTTATTATATTCCGTTTCTTCTTATTATAAGAGCATTGATACTGTCTTTAATAGAGAATGTCCTTTTAACGAAGAATTTAATGGCACATTACTCGCTTTATTAGATCAATCAGCTTCCGTTAATGTCGTTAGTGAAGAAAAATTAAGCAAAGAAATATTAACTAAATATCCTCGTTTTGCGGTGGGAAATGTTTTAAGTTTGCCTAACAATATTATTGAAATGCTTTTAGAATACGCCTCAAATGGTGGAATTTTAATTCTTCTAGGTGCTGACACGATGAATGTATTTGAACCATATCTCCACTTAGATATCGAATTACATAAAGATAATCACCCCATCTATTTTTTAAAGGGCGAAAGATCCTTTTTAGAAAATAGAGATTCCTATGCTTTTATTAAAAATAAGGAAATTGACACCATTGTTCCTTTATATGAAGGAATTGTGGAAGGAGATTTAGGATGCACTAATCCGCCTCCAACTATTCTACATGGAGACAAAGAATATCCTGGTTTAGCTAAAATTAAATATGGAAATGGTTCTATTTTACTTGCTCCAATGAATTTAGGGCGACTTTATTTAAATGAAAGAACGCTTGAAGAAGAAGATTTCTTTTCTAAATTAGTTTTATCTACTGAAAGACAACTAATTATGCATAATCACCCGACAGAATTAGATGTCGTATATCGTAAGAAAGATGAAAGAACTTATCTACATCTCATCAATTTATTAGGTTCACATCGAGTTAATACCATATCTACTTTTAAATCTATTCCTCCAGTGAGCAATGTCGATATAAAGATTAAATCAGCTATTAAACCAAGCGCTATTTATTCTCGTCCTGATCATAAATTAATAGCTTTTTGTTATGATGAAAAGCAAAAAGAAATACTAATCCATTTACCTTTCATTGAATTATATGAAATTTTAGAATTAGTATTTTAATTTTATTTATTTTCTAATGTTTTTATACATTGGACCGTAAGCTTCGCAAGCTCGATAATCCGCACCTTCTAAGTCTGAACCAAATAAGGCCCATGAAGAAGGACGATATATATCTTTTTCATCGACGTTATGCATTGAAACTGGAATTCTTAATATCGAGGCAAGTGTAATTAAGTCCGCTCCGATATGACCGTACGTAATAGCGCCGTGATTTGCTCCCCAATGATTCATTACTTCATATGCACTGGTGAATGGTCCTTTTCCATTTAAACGAGGCGTAAACCAAGTACACGGCCAAGTATAGTCAGTTCGTTTCCATAATTTTTCTGATACTTCATCGGGAAGATTAACACTATATCCTTCGACAATTTGTAAGACTGGTCCTAATCCTTTTACTAGATTTAATCTAATCATAGTCATAGGCATTTCAGCGCGTGTAAGATATCTAGATGAAAATCCTCCGCCTCTAAAATAACCTAAATCAGCATATGGCCATGTCGTTGCATCCATACATTTTTTAATATCTTTATCATTCATTTCCCACCATGGTTTCATGACATGGTTTCCATCTTTATCAGTGACTTCTCCACAGGCATCTAAGCACTGTGCACCAGAGTTGATTAGATGTAAAAATCCATCAGCTTCTTTAGCATGGCCTTCTATATCGTAACCTGTAACACGTTTAACACTAGATCCGCTCCAATATGTACGGACATCAGCGAAGATGGCAGCTCTTCCATTTAATAATCTTTCAAATAGCATTCCTAATCCATTTAGCGTGTCGTTTTCAGTTGCTAAAGTATAAGGTTCTCTAGCTCCATTCCAATCAAATGAAGAATTTAATAGTGATTCAGGGAAATCGCAATTAGGGTAAAAATCTGTCCATTGTCTTTGACCTTGGAAACCACCTACGATAGCGTTATGTCCTAAAGCTTCTTCTTCACATCCGACTGGTAAATTATTATTGCCATTAAATAAATCTTTAATAATACAACACATCTTAATTGTAAATTCCCAGTCTTTTTCTTTTTGCTCTTTACTTCTTTGAAGTTCAGATGGATTCTTATCAATGCCTTCTTTACAATTTTCTTTAGCCCATTTTAAAGCTTTTTGATATTCTTTTTCATCGTATATACCAAGTGTCATACGTCTAATAATTTCGACTTCATCAACACTTTCTACTCTCATTCCAAGATATTCTTCAATAAAATCATGACTAATAATAGAGCCACCTATTCCCATGCAACTAGAGCCAATCTGTAAATAGCTTTTACCTCTTAAGGTAGCGGCAGCAATTGCGGCTCTTCCAAAACGCAATATCTTAGTTTTGACATCTTCCGGAATGGATTTATCATCTTTATCTTGAACTTCATGGCCGTATATCCCAAAAGCTGGCAAACCTTTTTGTGCATGAGTGGCTAATACCGAAGCTAAATATACGGCACCTGGACGTTCTGTGCCATTAAATCCCCATACTGCTTTAATAGTTAAGGGATCCATATCCATAGTTTCTGCCCCGTAACACCAACATGGAGTAACAGTTAAGGTGATATCAACACCCTCTTTTTTAAAATAATCAGCGCATCGAGCGGCTTCTGGAACTCTTCCAATTGTACTTGGAGCAATGACAACTTTAACAGGTTCTCCGTTGCTATATCTTAAATTATCTTCTAATAATTTTTTTGCCGCTAAGGCCATACCCATAGTTTGTTCTTCTAATGATTCACGAACTTTTAATGGGCCTCTTCTTCCATCAATGGTGGGTCTAATTCCAATAACAGGATAAGAATTAACAAAACGACTTTTCATTTTCTTTTTACCTCTATTTGTTTAACCAAATATTAGCACATGCAAGTTATAAAAATAAAAAGATAGTAATTAGATAGTAATTTTTTATAAGTTTATATTTAGATTTTTAAAGTTAATCTAACTTGTCTTTATTTTCAAGTAAGAATGATATTGGTCCAACACTCCATCCATGGCATAAAGAATGTCTAAATCCTTTATAACAAAACTTACCAAAATCGCCATGTATATCGAGCTGATTTTCTTTAACAAATTCATCGATTTGGCATGAATTAGTGATCCATTCTAAATCAAAATCTTCCCAAAATGTGGTTGCCCCTTTGTCTAACATGGCTCCGTAATATTCTTTCATCATCGTTATCGCCATATTGAAATCATAATTACTAACCGCTTTTAAAATATAATAAGACATGAAAGTAGACATACCTTTGGCTCCATCTTTAATGAGTAGTTCATAAGATTCTTTATCTTTATTAACTAGTTGGTAGAAGGCTAATAACTGTTTTTTATGCGGTAATGACATCTTTTTCTTTGAAAGCGATACTAACATTCTTTGGATAACAGAAGTATCTAAATTGAGTTCTTCAAACATTTTATTTATTAATGGAAGAATGTATTTCAGTAGATTGATATGAGCATTAATTCTATCCACTAGTGGTTCATCAAGCGTTGGCCAATCAATAAAATAGAAATCTGAAGGGCATTCTTTTACTTTTTCAAAGTTTAAATTTCCATCCTCATCAATTGCTTCATTTAACTCATTTATAATTCCTTTTATATAATTAAGATGTCTTTTTGCAAAAGCTTTATTTTTCTTATAAGAATAAACATCATAAATGATTAATAAATACCAAATTGAATAACTTGGAATATCATTAAGCCAAGAAGGTAATGGATAAGATAATTCAGCGGTATTAATGCTTTGTTCAATTTGTTTGATGTTACCATATAAATGTAATATTGCATGAACTTCTGGTTCCATATCTCCAATCCATACCAGACGATCCCTTTTTATTCCATCCCATATGCGATTTCCTATGTTTAAATCGATAGTTCTTTTACAAACATCGTATATTTTTTTAATGAGATTATCGCTAGTTTTTATATTATCTTTAACTTTTAAATCAAGATACCACTCCTTAGCATATATTGATTTAATTTTTAATGGTAATTCACTTTTATTATCAATTCGAACAAATCTAAATCCCGTGTCTCCAAATGTTTGATCGCTCATTGAGGGCAAATATGTAATAAAATCTCTAAGCGCATGGTCGTTACTTGCACCCTTTTCATTGAGCTCTGCGCACGTTTCGTTTAATGATTCTCCAAATCTAAAACGAACTAGATATTGATCTTGAGCGGACTTACTATAGCTAGTTAATATTCTAATCCCGCCTATCAATTCTTCGTTAAAATCGAGGATAATAAAACCATCTTTTTCAATCGTTGTAACATCCAACTCTTTAATTGAAATTTGTAGATCTTTTTCTTTTAAAAGACTTTCACTATTAAAAACATTATCAGAATGACTAATGATTTTAGTTGGCACTTTGTAGCGAATTTTCCTATTTTCTTTAATCATAAATGGTTCCTATTTATAAGAATTAAAATTATGTAATGCTCTTAGAAATTATTATAAGTCATCAACCAATCAAAATTATTGTTTAAATAACAATCTTCTGTGGGATCTGGAATATAATTGGCTTTGAGCGTTTTTTCTTTATATTCTCCAATTTCAACATCATTCTTAATATAGTCTAATAATCTTTCTTTAAGGTATTTAATTCTTGAAAGAAGATAACTATGGTGAAGTAAAGATATTTCATAACCGTAAGCTTGATATTCATTCAAGAAATATTGTTCAAATGATTTATTGAATACTTCAATAGCTTTAATAAGTTTATCGATGTTGTTTTTAATATAATTTTCTAAAGCAATTTTGTCTTTTTTATAATAAGCGTTTCTTATATCTTCACTAAGATGAATTTTAAGTGATAATACTTTGGCAAAGTTAGCTATCATTTCAAAATAATAACTAAAATTAATATCGTTATATTTTTTAGCCAAACGATGATATTTAGCCCCTAATAGGTGGTATTTATGATTGACCTCTCTACTAGCGTATAAATCATAATTCCCGAGCATCATATCGCTAAAAAAGGCGATATAAGAGGTGTTGTTATAATATTTAGTTCGATCGTGTTTATAAGGATTATTTAATAAATCTAGACTCAATAAATCATCATATTCAACACCAACGATTTGATAAAATTTTTCTTTGTTTATTTTATTGTTGTTCGTAATTTTATTTTGATTACATTCGCTCGCGATAAATAATGACGGCAATACACTATATATGGAACAAGGTATAGCAAAATCTCCCCATAGAGTTACCATATATTTATCGATATTATTGTGACTACATACTTCTAATTGTTTAATTAATCTAGGTATGGAATAAGTATTGCTAGCAACATAACTAATGTGTTTCCAAGCACAACCCGCAAAACCAATTTCTGAAGCATGATTTTGCATATCTTTTATTTTTTTATTTAAGGTGGTCGAATCGACACTATCGTAATCCCAAAGCCAAACTAAAGTATGTTCTGGAATTTCTTTTTTAATGTCTTCAATTGATATGGATGTACATTTATCATCCGTTAACATATCACCCCATATTTCTATTTTGAAATTATATTTATGAGCAATTTTAACGACTTCTTTTAAATATTCTAAAAGCAAAACTTTTTTATCTTTTAATCCATATTTATTAAGATATTCTCCCATGCCTAAGCCGAACGTTTCATCCATACCTATATGAATAGTTCTTCCTTTAAAAGAGGATGATATGCTTTTAAACATAGCGTCGACAAATTTATATGATAATGGATTACCAACTTCTAGAATAGATCTTGTGTCCATAAATTCACGAAATGATTGATGTCTCCATATGAATTGTAAATGGCCTAATACTTGAATTGCAGGAATGACTTTGACTCCTTTTTTATTAGCGTATTCTTCAATATCTAGTAGCTCTTCTTTTGAATAACTACCGCGATGGTAATTAAAATATGGATATTCTTCAATTTTATAAGCATCAGTCAATCCAAAATAAAATTCTTGATAACCAAAAGCACTGATGTAATCGATAAATGTTTTGATTTGAGAAACTTTAGGAGCGTTACCTGAAGCGCATTCAAGATAGCAAGATAAAGCCATAACTTTATTCATAAAATTAATGTCCTTCCATTACGTATTCTAATAGTTGAGAAAATTTAGCGGTGGCTAAACCGATATGTTTATCAGCACATCCGTAATAGATGTAAAGAATATCATCTTTAACAACAGTTCCAGTTGGAAATACACATCCATCATATATGCCTTCTAATTCAAAAGGAGCATCTGGTTCCATTATCCATTTATTGGTTTTAGCAACAATCTTTGTTGGATCATTTAAATCTAAAATACATGCACCGACTCGATAGATTCCTTTTTCATCAACGCCGTGAAATAAAAAGAACCAGCCATATTTAGTTTTTATGGGTGGAGTACCCGCACCTATACGTTGAACTTGCCAATCGTTTTCACCAGTAAAGAGTAATTTCGGTTTCTCAAAATTTAATAAATCAGTTCCGCTAGTAATCCAAATGCTTGGCATTTTAACATTAGGAGCGTCATTAAATTTAGGGCGAGTAATCATATAATATTTTCCATTTATTTTTTCTGGAAATAATAAAACATCTCGATCATCGATATCGCTTTCTGTTAATCGACCTAATCTTTGATAATTAATAAAATCCTTTGTGGCCGCTAAATAGGTGATAGTGATGTTACTTTTAGCAAATTCTGGTAAATCTAATGTATGAACATCATCTTTTGTTATATAAATAGGTGGAAAAGGCCATTCTGGAAGCCAATAGGGTCCTGGAGCGTAGCATCTTGCTGCATAAGTCATAAAATAAGTGTCGCCTATTTTAACTAGCCGAGGGTCTTCAACGCATCCTCCATCAGGCGTTCCTTTAATTGGAGCAAAAACAGGATTATGTTCATATCGTTTAAAATTGATACCATCCTTACTAGTGGCTAAACATAGTCTAATAACATGCGCATCATCATTACCAGCAGCGCGATATATCATGATAAATTCTTTTCTTTCTTCATCATATATAACAGCTGGATTTAAAACACATTTTGCTTCAAATTCATTATCCACTAAAGGAGATAAAATCGGATTATTTTCATATTTATTAATTAACATAAGTAATCCCTTTCTTTTATAAATATTATAATTTCAATTTTGATTATAGCATTCATATTATTCATATGAATAAAATAGTTACCTTGGTAAAAAATAATCTAGAATTATTAATATTTTTTCTAACTTAGTGAAAATAATATGATTCTAAATATTTAATTCTCCTGGGTTAGTTTAGCAAGCGATAAATCATGTTTCTAATAAATCGTCAATAGGCTATTTATGTTAAAAGTGTATAATATTTTTGCTATGGATATCGTGTTTAAAAAAGATAAAAATCTTCATTCTAAAAAAAGAGGATTCAAATGCCCTAATTTCTTAATCAATAAGGATGGTTATTTTTATTATTTTGTTATTAGTTTAGTAATTGGAACCCTCTTCTTTTTAGTGATGTTAATCAATAATAATTTTACCCTTTCATATAGTGGCGATTATGCTAGTCAATATATTCCAATGTTTTATCATAACTGGGATGTTTATCATGAGTTTTTAAAGACTGGCTATTTTCGTTTATTTGATGATGCTGTTTATTTTGGTGCCTCAACTTTAGGGAGCGATACATATTACGGTTTATTTTCCCCCTTTAATTTAATCTTAATTTTATTTCCACGTAACTGGGTGCCTCAGATATCAGCAATTATTTCTATTTTAAAATGTGCATTTGGATCTTTATTTTTTGCAATTTACCTTCAAAAGTCATTTAAATTAAAGAAATTTGCCTCTCAATTGGGTGGTATTGCTTATGCTTTTTCAGGGTGGATGGCATTTTATTTATGGTATGGGAATTATCTCGATATGATCGTTTTCTTCCCGCTTGTTTTACTTGGAATAGAACTTGTTTTACAAGAAAAGAAACCATGGATTTTAGCTATTGGAGTATTCTTTTTATCGGTTTGTAATTATGTATTAATGACTTCACTTTTATTATGTGCTTTTTTATATGCCATGTTTCGTTATTTCCAGTTAATAAAAACATATGGAAGCACTAAAAACGCTTTTATTATTCTTGGTTTAGGAGTAGCGGGAGCTCTCACTGGCTTATTTTTATCTTCTGTTATTGTTGTTCCTGCGATAATGAATACATTGACCTCTCCTAAATTAGGCACTAATACATATGTAGATAAGTTAAAACATGCACTAGCTAATAAAGATTATCTATTATTTTTTAGATGTATTTTTTCTTGGAAATATGCACCTGATCAACACGGCAATATCTATCCTTGGAGATGGGCTTTACCGATTATTGATTTCTTCTTTCCAACGGTGAGTGATCGAAATGCAGCGACTATAGAATCTTATAGCTGGGACTTTGATGATAATGCTTGTTCATTATGGATGTATTCGCCTTTTATTATGTTTTTTGTTCCTTCTTTAATTGAAGATATTAAGAATAAGAAGTATTCAGTAATTATTCCTGTTATATTCTTTATTTTTGCTTTATTTACACCTTTTATGTATCTATTCTTTTCTTTATTTACTTCAGCCTACGCAAGATGGTCATTATTTGTTTGTACTTCCTTTATTGCTTATGTTGCTATTTATATTAATAAACTACCAAACGTTAAAAAGAAATATATTCATTTTGGTTATCTTTTCTATTTAGTGGGCATTACGTTAACTGCCATTTTGACATTTATATTAGTGAAAAAATATGGTTCTTATCCACTTCCTGATAATGCTTCGCAATCACTCCATTTTAGATTTGCTTATTATACCGCGACTCACTTAGATAAGAATTTTACGATTATTGCCTTTATTATTGAGATAGTTTTAGCGACGATTTATTACTTATTAATTATGTTCCTCTATAATAAGAAGATTTTTAAATCGCTTTTGTTTTCTATTCTTTCGATTGAAGTTTTCGCGGTAGGGACATTTGTCACTTTTGGACATGGTTACACAACAACTTATAATAATGGTTTTAGCGAAAATCATGAATTAGCTAATGTCATTAAAAATATTAAAAATAGCGATAATGATTCATATCGCATATATACTTCTTATAACGATGGTTGGTCTGATAATAATGGCTTGATGAATGATTATGGTGGTACTTCATTTTTCCACTCTTTATACAATTTTAATACCCGTAATTTTATAGTTTGGACGGGGTTAGGAACCAACACTAATAAAAAAGCTGTGGCTCAATCTTATCGTGCGAAAAATCAAGAGATGGAAGATTTATTAGGAGTTAAATATTACGTCTTAGAAAAAGACCGAATTGAATATTATGACGACCAATCTATATTACCTATGAATAGCGATATTTATACATTATTTAATAATGAAGATGAATATCAATATAATGTTCCACTTCATTATCAATTAGATAATAGCAAATCCACTGATAGATTCTTAGTTTTTAAAAATACATCATTTGCTTCTATTGGTGTTGGATATGATTCTTATTACCCCGTTAATTCTAAAGATGATGAAACTATTAGTGACCATCCTATTTATAGTGATACAATGCGCTATGTCCGCTTATCTTCCTTAATGAAAAAAACTCTTTTTGTCGATTATAAAAGTGAAGAATTTATTACCGAAAATTCGTCAATCAGCAAATTTAATAAAAGCACAGGCTCAGTTATTGATTTAAATTATATGAATTTAAAATACGAATATTGCTTAGTTCCTGATGGATATAGCGCTATTAATTATCCACTTGATAAAGCGGTCAAACTTTTAAATGAAACTAAAAGCGATGATATAGTTTCTAATATTCCTGCTTTTAAAGGGAATAAATATATTGGATTTATATCGATGAAGAGTGGGACTAATTTCCCTGAAGATGAAAATGGATTATCTTTATATATCTCAATTTCAATGACTGATTCGAGAAAATATCGTTTTTATTTCGTCGACGAAAATGACAAGATCTTCATGTTTGATAATCATGATGACTATCATACGGCAACAAGTACTGGATTAAGAGGATTCTATTTAAAAAATACATCATCTCATAAACTGAAGACTATTATGATTGTTGGGCGTTATCCAAATAGCACTGAAAGGCCGTCTATTTATTATCAAAATGGGACTGATTATGAAAATGATTATAAGGCATATACGCAATATGCTTTAGGTAATACTTCCTATAAACAGGATTATATAACTTTCACTTCTGATTATGATTCTACAAAACTAGTGAGTACGCGTTTACCTTATGATAAAGGATGGCTCTTATACGCTAAAAAAGATGGAGAAAAGAAATATCATAAATTAGATACATTTAATGGTAATGGTGGCTTTACTTCCTTTATTGCTAAAGAAGGTAATTATTCTTACATTCTTAAATATGAACCACCTTACATAAATATCGGCAGTCTATTGTCGGGATTAGGAATTGTGACTTTCTTTACTTCTCTAATTGGATATCAATATATCGTTGAAGATAAATTTTACAAGATTTGGTATAAGATTTAATCTTTTTTAATCATTAAATCTTTGATGATGTTTTTCTTAATTTTTAATAAATGAGAAAGAATTTCAGTCGCGTCTTTATTGGATATATTTTTATTTATTAAATAATCGTATTGCTCTTTTAAATTATTAAAATCGATATCTTCTGGACTAGTATTTCCTTCGATAATTATGACCATTTCTCCTTTTAAAGAAGTTGGATCTAGTTCTATAAATTCACTGAGTTGACCGCGAATAAATTCTTCATTAATTTTAGTAAGTTCCCTTCCAATTACCGCTTTTCGATCTCCTAAAACACTTAATATCGTTTTTAAGGTCTCTATTATGCGATGTGGGCTCTCATAGAAAATTAAGGTATTTTTATAAGCCTTAAGTGAATTGAGGGCTTCTAGGGCTTCATTTTGCTTTATTGGTAAAAACCCGTAATAGGTGAAATGAGTGGTATCGAGCCCAGAAGAGACTAATGCATTGATAAAAGCGGAGCTCCCTGAGACGCATGAGACGTTAATATCATTAGCTAAACATGTCTTTACTAAAATATATCCCGGATCACTAATAGCGGGATATCCAGCATCGGACATATAGGCTACTTTCTTACCATTTTTAATTTGATTTATTAAATATAATGAAGCCTCTTTTTCATTATGTTCGCGTAAAGAAAACATCTCTTTATGAATTGAAAAATTAGCGAGCAATTGTTTAGAATTTCTCGTATCTTCCGCGGCAATGATATCGCTATTATTAATAATGTTAATTGCTCGAGGAGAAAATTCTTCTAAATTACCGATAGGAGTGGCGATTAGATAGAGTAAATTCTCATGGTTGGTATAACTTTTATTTCTCTTCATTATCTTTCTTTTTGATTTTGTAACCTGTTAATTTGATAAAGTCTTCGTAACTTAAAATTTTAACATCATCTTCATTTTCAACTTTAATAACCGCGGAGATGATATTGATGTTAGTAACAGTATATTGTTTCTTTTCAATAAAGACTTTATATCCTAAATCAGGGTATTTTTTCTTTAAGTCAGTATAGGTATCATCTTCATATTTTAAGCAGCACATCAGTTTACCGCAGTGACCGCTTAATTTAGGAATATTGATGGCTAACATTTGATTTTTAGCCCTCACAATAGAGATGCCATCGAATTCATTTAAAAATGTAGAACAGCAAAGTGGCAAACCACATATTCCTAGTCCACCTATCATTTTTGATTTATCACGAGTTCCGATTTGACGAAGTTCAATACGAGTATGAAGTTTAGAAGCTAAAGCTTTTAATAATTCTCTAAAATCAACGCGTTCATCGGCGAGATAAGTGAATAAAACTTTAGTTCGATCTAATGTATATTCGCACGATATTAAATTCATATTTAAACCAAGCCGATTTATCTCTTCTTGGCATATTTCCTTAGCAGAAACGGCATCTTTTGCATTATTTTCATTATTTTTGATGTCTTCTTCACTAGCTTTCCTAATGATTGGTTTAAGACTCAATTCATCTTTATATTCACTCATTGGAATAGGGGATGAACTAACTTCACCAAGAACTAGACCTCTGACATTTTCAATGACGACTTTATCCCCATTTTGTAAATCTAAGTCTTTGACTCCAAAATAATATGTTCTTACACTTGAGTCAAATTTGATTCTCACAAAATGGGTGTAAGATGAATTATCGATATTTTCTTTTTCAACTATTTCCATGGTTTATTCCTTTACTATATAAAATATAAGGTGATCTAAGAGTAATGACATATTGACATTAGTGTTGATTAGATTCCTTTGCTTTAATATTTCCACAAGTGAGTCTTCAATGTGTGGTAGCTTTTTTACCAGCGGCTCAAGTATTGTATCATAACTTTTAAGAATAATTTCTTTTTGATATTTAATAGAAAGCATATCTTCAAAAAATAAAACGAGTAGATCTAAAAAGAATCTCAGCGTTTCTTTAGTCTTAATTTCAGGAATGATTTTACTTTGAAAATAAAAGATGGCTTGCTTTCTAGTAGCATTGATTAATGTATCAAATAAATCTGAAATTAGTCCTTTAGCCTTATAATAAAAACTATTTTCATTCTTATTATTAACGAATTCATATATCAATTCAGCGTCATTATAAAAATAAGATAATAATTCCGAATCTTGTTCGTTAACACCTAAATTTATCGCGTCAATGATGATTTCTTTTCTATCGATTTGTTTTAAATGTAAGATTTGACATCTTGAAACAATGGTGGGCAAAACATTATTTTCGTTATTCGTTGTTAAAAATGCATATATTTGATTTTGAGGTTCTTCTAAAAATTTTAAAATGCTATTTACCGCTTCTACTGTCATATTTTCGACAAGATGAAGGATATAAATCATTATGCCTTTACTTTCAAATGCTTTCTTTTCAAATTGGGTTTCAATTTGATTTACTGCGTCTTTTTTAATCATTCCTTTACTGCCATCAAAGACGATGAAATCGGGATAATTATTATCATCGACCCTTAAACAAGTAATGCAAGTATTGCACGCGAGTGGATTTCTTTCATCGCACAATATTGATTTCGCTAAAAAATGAGCTACTTCGTATAGCGGGGTTCCAGGATTACCAACGAGCAAATAAGCATGACAGAGATGATTATTTTTTAAAGCATTAGTAAAAGTTTTATAAATAATCGGTTGATGATTTTGTAAATATTTTTCTACTTGCATAGTCTATTTAATATTGCATTCATGCTATCTTTTGCGACTTCTTCTTTAGATTTACTAGCATCGATTATGACATATCTTTCTGGATATCTTTTAGCTAAGAGGAGAAATGTATCTCTTACTTTTTTATGAAATTCTAATTTTTCTAAATCTAAACGATTCACTTCTCGATTTGCGTTCGCGGCGATTCTTTTTAATCCAATTTCAGGATCAATATCAAACAATAAAGTTAAATCAGGCCAGGTATTTTCAGTGGCAAATAAATTGATGTTTAACACTTCCTCTATTCCTAAACCTCTAGCTCCACCTTGATAGGCAAGAGAAGAATCTAAATAACGGTCACATATGACAATTTTGCCTTTTTTTAAAGCGGGCCAGACTTTCTCCACTAAGTGTTGCCTTCTAGAAGCGGCATATAATAAAGCTTCTGTTCTTGGATCCATATTAGTATTCTTTTTATCGAGGATGACATTTCTTATTTCTTCTGATATCGGTGTGCCACCAGGCTCTCTAGTTCTCACAATTTGATAGCCTAATTCTTTTAATTTAGCAACTGCTTCTTCTACCGCAGTAGTTTTTCCTGAACCTTCTGGTCCTTCAAGTGTGATAAACATATATTAAGCCCTCCTAAATATTTCTTCTGCCTTCCAATGCTTTAACTAAAGTTAATTCATCAGTGTAATCTAAATTTCCACCCATTTGTAAGCCATACGCAAGACGAGTAATTTTTATATTATATTTTTCTAATAATTTAGCGAGATATAAGGCTGTAGTTTCTCCATCTAATGTTGGATTTGTGGCTAAGATAATTTCCTTTATATCGCCTTGCTCCACTCTTTTGAGCAAAGATGAGATATTTAAATCTTTAATATCTTTCCCTTTTGATATCGATATCTCTCCGTTTAAAACATGATATAAGCCTTTATAACCATGAGAATTTTCAATAGAGATGACATCTTTTGGATAAGAGACGACAAGAATAGTATCTTTTTCTCTAGACTCATCTAAACAAATTTCACATTTATCATCTTCGGTTAGTGAGCCGCAGATCGTACAAAAATGAATGTTATCTTTAATTTCTTTTATTGCCAAAATAAAATCATCTAAATCATCTTTAGACATATTTAACATAGCGTAGGCCATTCTTTCGGCACTGCGCTTTCCTATGCCGGGTAATTTAGATAGTGCTTCAATGAGATGATCTAATGATTTTAAGTTTTTCACTAGAAGCCGAACCCTCCAGTTTGCCCAGTTATTTTAGAATTGATTTCTTCTTCTGCTTTTTCTATTTCCTTAAGTAATTCATTGATAGTGAGGGTTAACATATCTTGAATATCTTCTTTAAAATCAGGTGTGAAAGCATCTTCTTTGATATCGATGGAGACAATGGTTTTATCTCCTCTTATCGTCACAGTTACCGCTCCACCTTTAGATAAAGTGAATTCTTTTTTAGCTAATTCATCTTTAGCTTTCTTTAATTCTCTTTGCATTCTTTGGGCTTGCATCATTAGTTGTTGCATGTTCATAGTATTATTCTCCTAAAAATTCGATATGAATATCATTTGCTTTGGGCAATTTTCCAAGCTGTAATAAGTTCATGTATCTTTGTTGAAGTCTCACCGATTCCGCGCGAGGAACAGCGTAGACAAACATTTGCTTATTAAAGACGTTATAAATGATGTTTTGTAAAACTTGTTGGTTGTCTTTGTTATTTAACTTTTCTGCGACTTTTGGAAGTGGACATTCTACGATTAGAATCTTGTTATTGACCACGAGTGGATGGGAATCGATTAAGGATAAAGCAATTTTTCCTAGTACTGGATGAGTACTTAATTTCTTAATGTTTTTCCAATTTTCTAAGAATTCATTTTTCAGTTCTTTTTTAGAAATGACCATCACCTTAATCATCAATTCATCATCGATGGAGAAGTCTTCATCTCTTTCAACATCTTTTGGAATAGTAAGGTCTTTTAAATATTGAACTGTTTCAATAAATGGAGGCTCATTTTCTTCAATTTTTTCAACTTTTGTTTGATTTATAACGGGTTTTTCATTATTTTCGATATTTTTTTCTTCAATTTCTTCATTTAATAAATCGGGAGTAGGAACCACATTTATTTCTTCTACTTTTTGTATTTTTGGAATAGAGTTCGTCTTATTTAATGAGGCTAGTTTTAATAGAGCGACTTCAAAAATAGGATTTATTGAAGTGACATTTTTATAATCTTTAACCGTTTCCATTAAGATATCGATCATCTTCAATGTGATATCTTTATCTTGGTATTTAGAAAATTCGATTACTTCGTTATCTTTTAACATTTCTAGATAATCGAATTTATAAGTTGTTTGATAAATGAGTATATCTTTAAGGATGATTAACAAGTCATTAGTTAAGCGTTTGATATCGCTTCCTTTGGTGATATATTTATTTACTTTTTTTAATACTTCACCAGTATTGGATTGCATGATGTTTAAAAGAAGCTCTTTTTTCTCTTCTTTACTTTCTAATGAATAGACATCGAGAATATTTTTAACGTTAAGTGTTCCACCTGAATAGGCTAAAATTTGATCTAAAATAGATAGAGCGTCTCTCATTCCTCCATCGCATAATGAAATGAGTAAATCAACCGCTTCATCGTTGAATTCAATTCTTTCTTTATCAAGGATATATCGAATTCTTTCTTTGATATCGTGATCATTAACTTTATTAAAGTCATAACGTTGGCATCTTGATAAAATTGTTGGCAATATCTTATGAGGCTCCGTCGTGGCTAAAATAAAAACAACATGTTCTGGTGGTTCTTCTAATGTTTTTAATAAAGCATTAAACGCTCCAGGAGTCATCATATGAACTTCGTCGATGATATAGACTTTATATCTTCCTAGGATAGTTCCGTATTTAACTTTATCAATTAAATCACGTATTTCATCAACACCATTATTACTAGCGGCATCGATTTCAAGGACATCAGGATGAGTCCCTTCATTAATAGCAATACAGTTTTTGCATTCATTGCATTGACAGCCAATACCATGTTCGCAGTTTAAAGCCTTAGCAAATAATTTAGCCATGGATGTCTTTCCAGTACCTCGAGGCCCGGCAAATAAATATGCATGAGCGATTTTATTATTTTTTAAGGCATTTTGTAATGTTTTAACGATATGTTGCTGTCCGGCGACTTCTTCAAATGTGGAAGGTCGGTAAGTTCTATATAATGCTTTATATCCCATAATTTTTTCCTTAAAAAGATTATACTATCTAGCCCCCTTTATTCAAAGAGATAATATTAAATATTAAGGTCGATAATTCCACCTTTTTAAGATAGCAATATTATGATAGAATACATTCGCTTATTGGAGTTAAATATGGAAGATAGTATGTATCAAAGGCTACAAACAGCCTCAAAGAGATTTGAAGAGATTGAAAACGAACTTCTCGATGAAAATATTATGAAAGATGTGGCTCATTTTCGTGAAATATCGAAAGAGCGGGCAGTCTTAGAACCTCAAGTCATAGCTTTTAAACAATATTTGAAAAATGAAGAAGATTATCAAGCTGCCTTAGAAATGTCTCATGATTCTGATCCTGAACTTGTGGAACTCGGAAAAGAAGAAATTAAAAGAATTGAAAAAGAACAAGAAGACTTAATTGAATCCATTCGACAAATGCTCATTCCTAAAGATCCTAATGATGATAAAAACATCGTTGTTGAAATTAGAGGTGCAGCGGGTGGAGACGAAGCCAATATTTTTGCGGGCGATTTATTTAGAATGTATACAAGATACGCTGAAAGGCAAGGTTGGAAGGTTCAAATGGTGGATGAAAATCCTTCTGAAGCTGGTGGATTTTCAACTGTCTCATTTATGATAAAAGGTAAAAGCGTATATTCTAAACTTAAATATGAAAGCGGAGCACACCGCGTTCAACGCGTTCCTAAAACAGAAGCATCCGGAAGAATTCATACTTCCACTGCGACAGTACTCGTCATGCCGGAAGCGGAAGAAATTGATGTTCAAATCAATCCAAATGATTTACAAGTCGATACTTATCATTCTCAAGGTGCAGGTGGACAAAACGTCAATAAAACTGAATCCGCAGTGAGAATTACCCATATTCCAACCGGGATTGTTGTAGCTTGTCAAACTGAAAAATCTCAAATTCAAAATCGTGAAATTGCAATGAGAATGTTAAGAGCAAAAATCTATTCAACTTTACTTGAAAAACAACAAGAAGAAATTGGCAATGAAAGAAGGCTTAAAGTTGGAACAGGTGAAAGAAGTGAAAAGATAAGAACATACAATTATCCACAAAATAGAGTTACTGATCATCGCATTAATTTCACGATTCAAAAATTAGATCGAGTCATTGAAGGCGAATTAGATGAAATCATTGAAGCACTCATTCATTTTGACCAATCTAGTAAAATAGCGGGAGAAAAATAATGCCAACGAATAGGGAAATTTATTTTTCCCTAAAAAAAGAAAATAATAGTTACCTCAATGAAAGCGTCATTAGAATGCTTTTATGTGATATAAATGACTTTCTAGATACTGATTTATTTATGAATTTTGATAAAGAAGTATTAAACTACAACCATTTATTGAATAATATCGATAGAGTAAGACACGGAGAACCCATACAATACGTATTAGGTTATGCTTATTTTTTAAATGAAAAATATTTTGTTAATAAAGATGTTTTAATTCCTCGACAAGAAAGTGAGCAGCTTGTCATTGATACTTCGAAAATCATTGCAGAATTTTTTAAAAATGAGCAAAAGCTCAATATTTTAGATGTTGGAACTGGTTCAGGCATATTAGCAATTAATTTAAAAAAAAGGTTTGATTATGCCTCTATATATGGCTTAGATATTTCTAGTCTTGCCTTAAAAATAGCAAAAGAAAATAGTCGAATTCATCATGTTGATATCAATTTTTTTAACGCTGATTTATTAACCTATAATTTTGATAATTTTTATGATGTTATTATTTCTAACCCTCCATATATAAAAAGTGAAGAAACGGTTGATGAACAAGTCTTAAAATATGAACCACACCTCGCTTTATTTGCCACACCTTCAACTTTATTTTATGAATATATTTTTAAAGCATATTCAAAATTCATAGATAAAAAATATGTGCTCGCTTTTGAAATCGGGGAAGATCAAGTTAATGATTTAACTGTTTTAATTAAGCATTATCTTCCATCAAGTAAATACGATTTTAAGAAAGATTTATATAATAAATATCGATTTCTCTATATAATAAACAACGGAGGTGCTTAAGATGAGCCATCTTAACAACGTTGACGAACATTTAGACGCTCAGATTCAAGAAGCTGCTTACCATCTTCTTAATCATGGTGTTGTTGCATTTCCTACCGAGACTGTCATGGGAGTTGGAGTCGTCTATGATGACGAATTCGCCTATAACCGCCTCAACAATGTCAAACATCGACCAGAAGATAAACCATATTCCTTAATGGTTCAATCTCCTGACCAAATTGGCTTTTTCGCGGTATTAACACCAGAAAGTAAAAAAGTTATTAACGCTTTCCTTCCTGGACCATTAACTTTGTTATTGCCTGTTAAAAAGAATGTGCCAGTTTGGGTAACTCACGGGGGACCTGTGATTGGAATTCGTGTTTCTTCTTGTGAAACAACAGAATTACTTCTCAAATATACCGGCAAACCACTTTTGGCTCCAAGTGCAAACCGTTCAGGACAAAAACCCGCGATGAGTAGTGAAGAAGTTAAAAATATCTTTGGCGATGAACTCGACTATATTGTGAACGGAGTTGCTGAAGGAGGTCTACCTTCTACTATTCTAGATATGACCACTCCTGAACTTAAAATAGTTCGTCAGGGACCAATCACCCTTGAAATGATTGAAAAAGTGTTAAAAGGAGAATAGGAAATGTGCAAAATCGCGATTGGCAGTGATCATGGTGGATTCGATTATAAAACCGCTATTATTGAGCATTTAAAAGATGAAGGGTTCGAAGTTATCGACTGCGGAACATATTCAAAAGATTCCTGTCACTATCCCATATATGGAGAATTAGTGGCAAATAAAGTAGCTTCTAAAGAATGCCAATTTGGGATTTTAATTTGCACTAGTGGAGAAGGCATTTCTATCACCGCGAATAAAGTTAAAGGGGTTAGATGTGGAATTGCCTATTGTGATGAAGTTACGGCTTTAATGCGTCAACATAATGATGCGAATGTAGTAGCGTTTGGTGAAAAATTCATGGAGCTAAAGGATGTTATTAGAAGAGTGGATATCTTCTTAAACACTGAATTTGAAGGAGGCCGACACGCAATTAGAGTCAATCTCATTAAAGAGATTGAAGCTAAAAACTAAAGCCGTAAAGCTGGCAGGGCGCCAGTTTTTTTAAAAAAAATAACGATTTTCTTCCTATATATTAATGTGGGAAGTATTTTTTATAAATGTCCAATCTGTGGGAATGAAGACCCTAAATATATCGGTTACATTAACGATAAACCGTACTGTCGAAAATGTATCTCTTTTAAAGGTGAAGGAGTTATTTATTATCAAGATCCTCCTAAAAAAGCACCTCTATTTATTAGTTATGAATTATCTAATGAACAAAAAGAGTTATCTAAAAAATTATTAGCAAATTATAAAAACGGAATTAATTCATTAGTGCACGCTGTCTGTGGAGCGGGTAAAACTGAAATCGTCTTACAAGTTATTCAATATGCATTAAAGTGTGGAGATAAAGTTGCATTTGCGGTTCCAAGAAGAGATGTCGTAATCGAATTATATGACCGGTTTGCTTCATTTTTTAAAAATAATAGCTGTGAAGCGATATATGGAGGTCATCATCAAATCTTAAAAGCGGATTTATTAATTTTGACCACTCACCAACTATATCGTTATAAAAATTATTTTGATTTATTAATCATCGATGAAATTGATGCTTTTCCATTTAACGGTAATGATATCTTAAATATCTTTTTCAAGAGATCGATTAAGGGCCATTACATCATGATGTCAGCGACCCCTTCTTTAAAAGTTATAAACGCATTTAAAAAAGAAGGATTTGATTTACTTGAATTAAATCATCGATTCCACGGTCACCCTCTTCCTGTACCAGAAGTGATTATAAAACCTAGACCAATATTAAAATTGTATCTTATAAAATATCTCAAAAAATTTAAAAAGGAGAATAAACAAGTATTTATTTTTTGCCCTACAATCAACGAATCAATAGAGATGTATCAATTTATTTCCATCTTCGTTAGGGGTGGGGATTATGTCAATTCCAAAAAAGAGGATAGAAATGAAACAATTTTGCGTTTTAAAAAAGGTGTTACACGTTATATCGTGACCACTGCAGTACTTGAAAGAGGAGTGACAATAAGGGATTTACAAGTAATTGTTTATCACGCTGATAGCAAGATATATGACTCGCATGCCTTAGTGCAAATATCGGGAAGAGTAGGTCGAAAAAAAGATGCTCCTACTGGAAAGGTAATATTTTTGTGTGAAGAAAATACTAAAGATATTGAAAAATGTATTGAAGAAATTAATTACGCCAACAAAGATTTGTAAATTATGTTTTAAGGAGTATATAGATGTATCAACCTACTCATTAATTCATAATGATTCATGTTGTTGCCCTAATTGCTATCATCAATTTAATCCTATTTTTACTATTTCTAAACTGAGCAATATCGAGGTGCTTTCTATCTATAATTACGATGATGTCATGCATAATCTAATCTATCAACTTAAAGGTTGCTTTGATTATGAATTAGGACCAATATTTTTATCTAGATACGCTCACGAGTTAAAAATCAAATATAGGAATTATTATATGGTTCCAGTCCCTTCCTATCATCTCGATGATGAAAGAAGAGGATTTAATCATGTTAAGGCGATATTTGCTCCTCTTAAGCTAAAAATGATTGATTGCTTATATAAAGCCAAAGAATATAAACAATCAGATCATACCCGAAGTGGAAGAAAAGAAATTCATAAGGTATTAAAAATAAGAGATGATAACGAAATAAAAGGAAAAAACATCCTTATCGTTGACGATATTTTTACAACTGGAAATACTTTAAGCGCGGCGATACATTTAATTGAACGATTTCATCCTAAACGAATTAAAATCTTGGTTTTAGCTAAAGTCATTCCAAAATTTAGCGATGATACTAAATAATTTAGTATTAGACTATGAAATGGATGAATGATATATTTATTAAGCAAATGTCAATGACATTTTAGTATTAGAAAGGCACGATTAGTGTTGGTGAATTATATGGGATTTTTCGACAGAAGATTGCTCAAAAAATATGATAAAGAAGCAAATAAAGTTTTAGCTTTAGAGCCAGTTATGGAAAAGCTTACTAATGAAGAATTAGTGGCCAAGACTGCATATTTTAAAGACTTGTTAGCACACGATAAAACGCTTGATGATATTAAGATTGAAGCTTTTGCGGTTGCAAGAGAAGCCGCGAGAAGAACATTAGGCGAATTCCCTTATAAAGTTCAAGTTATTGGTTCATTAGTACTTCACGCTGGTGATGTCGCTGAAATGAAAACCGGTGAAGGAAAAACCTTAACCGCGACAATGGCGGTTTATCTCAATGCTCTAGCGGGGACTGGCGTTCACGTCGTCACTGTTAACGAATATCTATCTCAACGTGATGCGGAATGGATGGGACAAATATATCGTTTTTTAGGCTTATCTGTTGGAGTTAACTTAAGAGCTAAAACCACTCGAGAAAAGAAAGAAGCGTATCTATGCGATATTACTTATACCACTAATTCGGAATTAGGTTTTGATTACCTAAGAGATAACATGGCAGTGGATATGGAGAATAGAGTCTTAAGAGGATTAAATTTCTGTTTAGTTGATGAAGCTGACTCTATTTTAATCGATGAATCTAGAACGCCTTTAATTATTTCTGGTGGTGCGAAAGCTTCACCTTCCCAATATACAGTTGCTGATCGTTTTGTTAAAACATTAAAAAAAGAAGTTGACTATGTCGTTGATGTCAAAGAAAAGACTGTTAATTTAACTGATAATGGTAACGCTAAAGCTGAAAGAATGTTTGGTATTAAAAACTTATACGATCCAGAATACGCTGATTTAGTCCATCGAATTCATAATGCTTTAAAAGCTAATTATATCATGCACCGTGATGTCGATTATCTCGTTGATGGAGAAGGGCAAGTTCAAATCATCGACCAATTCACTGGCCGTGTCTTACCTGGAAGAGAATGGTCTGATGGATTACATCAAGCTGTTCAAGCAAAAGAAAATGTTACCATCAAACAAGAAACGATTACGATGGCGACGATTACTTATCAAAACTTCTTCCGTTTGTATAAGAAAATGGCGGGTATGACCGGTACTGCTAAAACTGAAGAGGAAGAATTTAGAAAGATTTATAACATGCGAGTGGTTTGTGTTCCTACCAATAAACCAGTCATTCGTATTGACGCATTAGATTATGTTTACGCTCATAAGGGACCAAAACTTGCTGCTTTAATTAAAGAAGTAAAAGAAAGACATGAGAAAGGTCAACCAATATTAATTGGTACTGTTTCAGTTGAATCAAGTGAAGAAATATCGGCTTTACTTACTGAAGCGGGGTTGCCTCATGAAATGTTAAACGCTAAAAATCACGCTCGTGAAGCTGAAATCATCTCTCACGCTGGTGAAAAAGGGGCAATAACACTTGCCACTAATATGGCGGGTCGTGGTACTGATATTAAGATTAATGATGAAGTTAGAGCTCTTGGTGGTTTATGCGTTTTTGGCACCGAAAGACATGAATCAAGACGTATTGATAATCAGTTAAGAGGACGTTCAGGCCGTCAAGGCGATCCTGGATTCTCACGTTTCTACGTTTCTTTTGATGATACATTACTTATTAGATTTGCTGCGGATGGTATTAGAAACTTCATCGAGAAAAATTGTGGTGAAGAAGCTCTTGAAGCAAAATTAGTTACTAACGTTATTACCAGTGCTCAAAAACGTATCGAAGGTCAAAACTTTGATATTCGTAAATCATTGCTTGAATATGATGATGTCTTAGCCAAACAAAGACAAATAGTTTACGATAAACGTGATCGAATTATTGAAGGTAAAAATATTTCCGATATTATCGATGAAATTTTTGAAACAACTGGCGAATTCTTATGTAAAAAAGCTATCCCAGTTGATTCTAGAGATAATTTAGTTTCAGGGAATTTATTAGTTAAGCAATTAGAACCACGTTTCTTGGAACCTGGCACTATTGTTGCCAATTTATATAATGAATGTCCTGTTGAAGACTGCGCTACTGACGTGAGCGATTTAATTTATGAAAGATATCTTAAAAATAGAGCGGAGTGGCCTGAAGAAGTGGCTAATCATGTTGAACGTTCTATTATTTTAAGAACAATTGATCAAAACTGGACCAAACATATCGATGCGATGGCAAGACTCCGTGAAGGAATTCATCTAAGAAGTTATGCAAATGTTAATCCTTTACAAGATTATGTCAATGAAGGCTATCGCATGTTTAGAGAGTGTTTAGAAATGGCTTCTGTGGACGCTGTTTTATCTCTTGTCAATGTAAAAGTCGAAATTAAACCTCAAGTTGAAGAAGAAAGCACTAATCATCTCGATTCACCTTCTAGTGATAATGCTGAAAATGGAGACAATAAATAATGAAAGACATAGTCCTATTGAAACAAGAACTATGTGCTGTTGGTGAGAGAATCCATCAACTCGGGTCTTCTCTTTGACCTTGCTAAACTTAATAAAGATATTGAAGATTTAAGTGTAAAGAGTGAAAAACCTGATTTTTGGAGTAATCAAACCGAAGCTTTAGAAATCATTGCAAAACTCAACTATTCGAAAGATATAGTTGAAAAATATAGCCGAATTAGCGGTGATTTTAATGATTTAGAGGAATTGTTAGATTTGAAAGATGAATCGATTCTAGATTCTATTTCAGACTCTTTAAATGAACTTAAAACATTAGTTAAAGAATTTGAATTACAGATTTTATTTACGGGTGAATTTGATTCTCTTAACGCTATTATTGAAATCCATCCGGGTGCGGGTGGAACAGAAGCTCAAGACTGGGCGGATATGCTTTATCGCATGTATGTCTTATATGCTGAAAATCATCGTTTCAAGATGTCTTTAATTTCTTTTGAAGCTGGTGAAGAAGCCGGAATTAAATCCGTTACTATTAAAATAAGTGGCAAAAATGCTTATGGTTTATTAAAAGGCGAAAAAGGAGTCCACCGATTAGTGCGTATTTCGCCTTTTGATTCCAATAAAAGAAGGCACACTTCATTTGCTTCAGTCAATGTCATTCCTGAATTTAAAAGCGATAGCATTAATATTGTTATAAATGACTCTGACTTAAAAATAGATACGTATCGAAGTGGTGGTGCTGGTGGACAAAACGTCAATAAAGTTGAAACAGCCGTTAGGATTACTCACTTACCTACTGGTATAGTTGTCTCCTGTCAAATTGAAAGAAGCCAATTGCTCAATAAAGAAACCGCAATGAGCATGTTAAAAGGTAAATTATTTTTATTAGAAGAAGAAAAAAGAAAAAATGCCTTGAACGCGATTGTCGGTGAAAAGAAAAATATCGAATGGGGTTCACAAATTAGATCTTATGTTTTTTGTCCCTATACACTGGTAAAAGATAATATTACTGGTTATGAAGAAACTGATGTTAATAGTGTTATGAATGGTAACATTGATGGCTTTATATTTGCTTATTTAAAGAAAGGAGCTAAAGAAAATGTCAAATAAGATTAAAAATGTTTATAACAATTTTCTTACAACTTTTAAAAGTAAAAGTAAAAAAGATCATTTGTTTTCATTATTAAGATTTCTTCTTATTATTATCGGTTCTTTCTCTTTAGCTTTTGGAACCGTTATTTTTTATACGAAATTAGATATTGTCGCGGGTGGATTAAGCGGCATTGCTATTATCATTCAATATTTTTTCCCTGAGTATCATTTATTAGATATCGTCGTTTGGGGTTTAACCGCTATTTTTTGGCTTATTGGAAGAATCTTTTTATCTCGAGAATTTGCTTATAAAACTTTAGCGGCCTCAATTATCTATCCTTTATTTTTAACTCTTTTATACCGAATACCTGCTTTTAACGCGTTAGCCGATAAGGTCGCTAATGAAGGTGATACAGCCTCTTTAATTTTATGTTCCTTATTTGGTGGAGCTTTTACCGGATTAGGTGTCGCACTTTGTTTCTTAGGAGGAGGCTCTTCCGGAGGAGTGGATGTCTTTTCTTATATGGGGCAAAAATATCTTCATATTAAAGCTTCAATATGTAGCTTTATTATCGATGGCATCATTATTATTTTAGGTATGACCATTATTCCTGATAATTTTGTTAAAGGATTATGTGGAATGCTTTCGGCTTTCTTCTGTGCTTTGGTCATTGATTTAGTGTATAACAACATGTTGACATCTTATCAGGCTGATATTATCTCTAATCAACATGAACAAATATCTAGATTTGCACAAGACGAATTAGGAAGAGGTGCGACGATTATAGCCGCGAAAGGCGGATATAAAGGTGATGAGCGACCTATCTTAAGAATTGTCATTCCAAAGATGCAATATGAAAAACTTCGAGATTATGTTGCTTCTATTGATCCTCATGCCTTTATGACATTAACACGCACTAATGATGTGTTTGGCGAAGGCTTTACAAAAAACGATTGTAAAAAAAGAAAAAAATAATGAACACTACGACTAAATTTGAGATAGTTTCATCTTTTAAACCCACAGGTGATCAACCTAGTGCGATAAAAAAACTTGTAGACGGACTTAATAATAATAAAAAATTACAAGTTTTATTAGGTGCGACTGGAACAGGTAAAACTTTTACTATGGCTAATATTATTGAACAGGCACAAAGACCGGCATTAATTTTAGTTCATAATAAAATTTTAGCGGGACAATTATATAGCGAATTTAAAGAATTATTCCCACACAATCGAGTTGAATATTTCGTCTCTAATTTTGATTTTTATCAGCCAGAAGCTTATATTCCTAGCAGTGATACCTATATTGATAAAAACGCTGTGATGAATGAAGAAATTGAGATGCTTAGAACTTCTGCAATTAATTCCATATTAGAAAGAAGGGATACGATAATTGTGGCTTCTGTTGCTTCAATATATGGTTTAACTGATCCGGATGAATATCGAAATTTAGTTTTTAATATACGTGTGGGAGAAGAAATAGATAGAACATCTTTTTTTAAGCGGCTTATTGACGCTCAATATAAAAGAAATAATCTTGATACTCCTCCTGGCAGTTTTCGAGTTAGAGGTGATATTATCGAAATTGTTCCAGTTAATTTAAATGATTCCGAACTCATTAGAATCGATACTTTTGGAGATGAAATTGAAAAAATACAACTCGTTGATTATCTAAGTGGCGAAATTAAACATACATATCATACTTATCCAATATTCCCTGCTTATGATCATGCTTCTACTCATCAAAGAATGATTGAAGCAACCGAAAGCATAAAAAAAGAATTAGATGAGCGCTTATCTTATTTTCAAAAAGAAGGAAAATTATTAGAAGCCGAAAGACTTTCGATGCGAACTAATCAAGATTTGGAAAGTATGCTTGAATTTGGGATGTGCCCTGGAATTGAAAATTATTCTAGACATATCGATAAACGAAAACCAGGTGAAAGACCATTTTGTTTAATTGATTATTTTCCAGATGACTTTATTCTATTTGTTGATGAATCTCATGTCACCTTTCCACAAATTAGAGGAATGTATAATGGCGATAGAGCTAGGAAAACGACACTTGTTGAATATGGATTTAGACTCCCTTCAGCATTAGATAATCGCCCTTTGAATTTTGAAGAATTTGAAAAAATCATTGGACAGTGCATTTGTACCAGTGCCACACCTGGCGATTATGAACTAACCCACACTGATAGTGAAGTAGTTGAACAAATTATTCGTCCTACTGGTTTAGTCGATCCACGTATTGAAGTTAGAAAAACTCTTGGACAAATTGATGATTTATTACACGAAATAAAAATTCGAAATGAGAAAAAAGAGCGGACAATGATAGTGACTTTGACCATTAAAATGGCGGAAGACCTCACGAATTATCTCATCGAACAAGGTATAAAAGTTGTTTATTTACATCATGAAACTAAGACCTTGGAAAGAAGCGAAATCATTTATCAACTCCGCAAAGGGAAATATGACGTCTTAGTGGGTATTAACCTTCTTAGAGAAGGACTTGATATACCTGAAGTCTCTTTAATAGCCATATTAGATGCTGATAAGGAAGGCTTTTTACGAAGTGCCAGATCTTTAATTCAAATCAGTGGAAGAGTGGCGAGAAACGCAAACGGGCTAGTCATCATGTACGCTGATGAAATGACGGATTCGATGGAAGAGTGCATTAACGAAACCAATCGTAGAAGAGCGGTTCAAGAAAAATATAATACTGAAAATGGAATCATTCCTCAAACCATAATTAAGGAAATTAGACCACCAATTCATAATTCTGATGATGAGATATCAAATGTTATTTCATTGACCAATAAAGGTAGCAGGAACGAAATATTAGCAAAAATTAAGGACTTGGAAAAGCAGATGAAAAAAGCAGCAAAAGAATTTGATTTCGAACACGCTGCGGAACTTAGAGATATCATTTTAGAACTCAAATGCAATTTGTCTTAACAAATTATGTTTGCTTTCTTCGTTAGTTTTTTATACTATAGAAAAGCAATCTTCATAAAGGAGGAAATAAATATGCTTCAATGGTATGACTGGTTATTACTTATCGTTGGTATAATTATTATCGTATTAACATTACTTCAAGGTGGCAAATCAGAAGGTGCATCTGGCGCTATTACTGGTGGCGGATTAAACGTTTTTGTTAAGACCAAAGAAAGAGGAGCGGAAAAAGTTGTTTCCATTCTCACATTAGTTTGCGCTATTGTTTTCTTCCTTATTGCTGTATTAATTAACGTATTAGCAAAATAATTATTAATTCATAAATAAAATATAAAAGAGGTGACTACTTGATTAATTGTTACCTCTTTTTTTATGATAAAATCGATGATTTTTAAATATAAGAAATATGGCTTTCCTCTTTATTTGGCCTTGTTATTATTTTATATATCTTAAAAGGAAATCACATACACCGATAATCGTGAACCCTTTTTCATCTCTTGTTTCTTTAATAGGTTTATTGATAACTATTATTTTTTGTATTTGATCATTTAGTGCTAAATACGGTTTTAATTCCCTATTTTTTGTGGCCTCATTTGAATAATCATCGCATACTTGAATGTAATACATCCTATTTCCTTTGACAGCTAAGAAATTAACTTCTAGTGTTTTTCGAATTGTCTTACCATTAGTGTCTTTTTCAAAAAAGTCGAAAGTACCTACATTAATTTTATAATCATTATATATAAGCTCGTTATAAATAACATTTTTGAGTAATTTGTCTGTATCAGGATATACGAAATTCAATCGAGCGTTTCTAAGGCCTGTATCGACATAAAAATATTTCTTAGTTGATTTAATAATATTTTTGCCCTTTAAATCATAGCGGAATGCTTCAGATATAATAAAGGATTCAATAAATGAATTTATGTAAGAATTTACTGTATCAGAATCTATTTTATTATTTGTTTTTGCTTTATATAGATTTGTTATTTTTTGAGAGTTAATTAAATCTCCAACACAAGTTGCAAGCATTGTGCATATCTCATCTAATGCTTCATGCTTTTTTATCTTGTTACGATCGATGATATCTTTTAAATCTGTTGTTTCAAATAGTCCTTTTAAATAATTTTCTTTATCGATTCCTTCTTTTAATACTGCGAGCGGCATCCCACCGTATAAAAGGAAGTCATTTATTAATAAATTTTCATCTTTGTATTTATATTTATGAATTTCTTCAAATGATAATGGCATAACGCGAATATTAGTGGCTTTGTCTCTAAATTGAGTCACAATATCACTAGATAACATTTTTGAATTACTTCCTGTTATGTATAAATCAATATTTTCAATTGATGACAAATCTAAAACAACATCAACAAATGTAATCACAGTTTGATCTTTAGAAGATGCGATAACATGCTTGCCTTCACTCAATGATGGATTATGTAGTGTATAAACTTCTTGAATCTCATCTAAAATAACATAATAGAATTTATTTTTATCACTGGTTAGTTTCAATATATGTTCATATAAATAAATTGGATCTCTATATTTTGCATTTGATATTTTTGTTAAATCGAGAATGATTATGTTTTGATTAGGTACGCCATTATCGATTAAATAATTTTTATAAATCGTATTTAACAAATAAGATTTTCCACATCTTCTTATTCCTGTTATAACTTTTGGAAAACCGTTTTGTTTTGATTTAATCAATAAATTTAAATATTTATCTCTAGATATCATGTAATCCTCTTTTTAGTGTATATACACATTTTTTCCTAATATATTTTAGGAATAGAATTTGAATCAATAGTGGTAAAAATAAACAAAAAGGCTGTCAATGTTTTACAGCCTATTTTGATTAATTTAATAGGTCTAATACCTATTTATTTTCTATCTGTTTTGGACTATCTTCACTATTAGTGACATCAATAACATCTGGATTGCTATCGCTATTAGTTGAGGCGTTCTTTTTCTTTTTCTTCTTCTTTTCTTTGCCTTTTTTAACATTATTACTAATAGAGGTGGAGTTATTATGTCCACTATTAGGTTTTAAGTTTCCGTATATACCATAGCCAAGATTTAATAAACCAAAGATACAGATGGCTAAACCCACTATCATGTAGATGGCTTCTTTTGCTTTTTCTTGGTATATAAAAATTAAAATTCCGCCAACGACACAAATGACGCCTAAGACAAAATTCCAAATCATGATCCCAACATTTAATGGTTTAGTTGTACAGGCGACAATTATACCTTTAAGAATACATATGCCTCCATAGGAGAGGAATAAGATAGCAAAGGTATTGATCAAAAATGTCGATAAACTGCCTGAGTTTCCTTTACTTGTTGAGATGCATAATGTCACGCCTAGTGCAATGCAAATTGAAGCATACACTAAGGAAGAGGAGAATAACTCATTTGGATGAAGTAACAAGCTTATGCAAATGTAAAGACCACCGATAATGAATAAGCATATGGCAACAAGAATGCTGAGATAAGTATCTAATTTATCATGATTATTAGCCGCTAAAACAACAACAATAATGCCAACGATAATCATTAATGTTCCGACTACTATTTGCATCCATTTATTATTACTAAAGAATTTTTTCATAACTTTATTTTTCCTTTCTTTATTAATATACATTCTTTTAATTCATTCGTTAATGTCATTTTCTTACTTTTTTGTAGTTCTTAGAACTTACAAAGTAGATTAGTTTGGATTTCACACACCTCTTTATTAAAACCAAATAATAAATAGCGTATTTTCAAATACAGTTTTCTTTTTAAATTGTTGCATTGTTTATAGACTCTTTCATTGGATTATATTGATTACATCAGCTTATTTTATAAATTGTGTACTTAATCCACTTTTAGATGCAGAATTCTTGTTAAGAACTCAATAAGCTAAAAACGCTCCTAATCAAATTTATTATTCTAACAAGGACAAGATAAAAAATGTCTAGTACTCTTCTTAACTCAATAAAATTTTATAAATTGAATTCATCAGTTTTTCTTTCTTTAATAAGCTTTTAAGAAAGCAATATTTTTTAACTTTTCTGCTATCTTTTCATATCTAGAGGACTATAATAATTGCCGTTTGTGAAAGAAGGCCTATGAAATTATGAATACTAAAGATATGACAAAAGGCAATTCGTTTATTATCATCTTGTTATTCGCAATACCAATGGTATTATCGGTTACCTTACAACAATTATATAACCTTGCTGATAATTTTATTGCTGGACATTTTATCAGCTCAGTAGATAGCTTTAATGCAGTTGGAATTGTTTATCCTATCACTGTTGTCTTTTTAGATATAGCTGTTGGATTTGGAGTTGGATGTGGAGTTATAAGCGCTAGATATTTTGGTGGGAAAGACTTCATTTCTGTTAAAAAGTGCGCAAAAGTTGGCTTAATTGGAACGATTTGCTTAGGACTTATCGTTACTGCGATTGGTTTTGGAATCATTTATCCTCTATTAAAAGGAATGATTGATAGCAAGAATGGGCAAGGATGTTTTAATGAAGCTTTGTATTATATGCTCATCTATATTGGCGGCGTTATATTTCTTTTTATCTATAATTACGCGATGTATATGTTTCAATCGTTTGGCAATTCTAAAACGCCCTTATATTTTTTAATCTTTTCAACCTTGCTTAATGTGGGATTAGATTTATTATTTGTGGTCCCTATTAAATTCAATAGTGCTGGTTTAGCCCTTGGCACCGTCATTTCGGAAGCTATCGCTGCGATATTATCAGTTATGGTTTTATTTAAAAACATTAATAAGATGCATGAGGTCAAAATTAAAGGTTTTGATAAACCTATTTTTAAAGAGATTGTTTCTGTTGCAATTCCTAGCATTTTACAAGGCTTATTTATCTCCATTGGCGGTGTATTAATTACAACAATTCTTACTAATGTTGGTGGAAATGATGTGGCAGGTGGATATTCTGCAGCCTATAAAATTTGTTATATTGCTATCAATATTTTTACTGTCCTATGCAATGCTTTATGCAATTTCGTTTCGCAAAACGTTGGAGCGCAAAAATATGAAAGAATTATGCATGGATATTTTTCAACATTGATAATTTGCTTTGTTTTCTGCGCTATTTCTATGGCGGTTATTCTTCCTTTAAAAGAATTCTGGGTGAAGTTATTTTTATCAGAAGGCGATAACGCTGATGTTAAAACCATTATACATTCTGGATCATTATTTATTACGTGTGTTGTTCCCTTTTTCTTCTTAATGGTTATTAAGATTCCACTTGATGGTGTCTTAAAAGGGTCAATGGATATGTTCGGTTTTACTCTTGGCACATCAGTTGACTTAGCAGTTCGTGTCTTAGCTGCTTTGATACTTGGTAATCTTTATGGCTATGAAGGCGTTTTCTTTGCGTGGCCGTTAGGATGGGCTGTTGGAGCAGTAATTTCAATTGTTATGTTCTTTGTTGGAAGATGGAAAAAGAAATGTCACTATCCAGTGGGAATGAAACTTATTGTGAAAAATAGTTAAAACTAAATCGACCGACTTTTTTAGTGCCTATATTTTACTTTTTTCCTTGGTGCATCTTTGGTGCATTTTTTGGTGCAAATTATCAAAAATATGATACAATTGTATATAGAAATAGGAGTTAAAAATGTCATTGCCCACAAATATTAATAAGATTTTAAACCCTGACATTGTTGAAAGTGTTCGTGTTGAATTAAAAGAAGGTTGGAACCCTCAATCTATTCTTCATACAATATGTGCTTTCGCTAATGATATCGATAATTTTTATGGTGGATATATTATTCTAGGTATTAAAGATAATAAAGAAGTTATTGGTTTTGATAGATCCAAATTTGACGAACTTCAAAAAGATGTTATTAGATACTGTAAAAAATGTCTTGAGCCATCATATGAACCTGTCATTGATATCGTTAAATATGTTGATAAAGATGTCGTTGTTTTGTGGTGTCCATCTGGTGAACAAAAACCTTATAAATGTTATGAAGATGTCTATACAAGTAAGAGTGAAACGCGCTTTCAAACATATATTAGAAAAGGTTCATTAACTATTATTACTTCTCATGCAGAAGAAAAAGAACTTTATAATATTGGCAACTTCATCCCTTTTGATGATCGCGTTAATTATAAATACGATCTAAGTGTGATTGATAAGGATATTGTAAGAGAGTATTTAAGAAAAGTTGATTCCAATCTATTACTTAATTTTAATAGCCACAGTTTAGAACAAATTTTGTTTGATTTAAGAGTTTTATCTGGACCAATCGAACATTTATGTCCTAAAAATATAGCTCTATTGATGTTTACAGATAACCCATCTTTATATATCCCGTATTCTTATATTGAAGTTACGATTCTAAAAGATTTATCAGGAGAAGAATTAATTGAAAAAACTTTCGATTCTGCCTTATTCAAACAATATGAAAACTGTATGCAATATTTAAAGGATAATGTCATTGAAAAGAAAATCGTTAAAGTTGAAGGAGACTATAAAGCAGCTACAATTTATAATTATTCATACGAAGTTCTTGAAGAAGTAGTTGCTAACGCTATTCTACATAAGTCTTATCAAATTGCTGAACCGGTTTCAATTAGAGTTGAACCAGATAAAATTGAAGTGACTAGTGTACCAGGATTTGATCGAACAATTAGCAATACAGCAATTAAAGAATTAAAACCTAAATCAAAAAGGTATCAATCTCGGCGCATTGCAGAGTTTTTAAAAGAATTAGGAATTGTTGAGGCTAAAAACACGGGCTATCCTCGCATTGTTAAAAAGAGTTTAGAAAATCATTCTCCTCTTCCAATTATTGAAATGAATGAACAACGTGATTACGTTACTGTAATTATTCCGATTAACAAAAATTTTGTGAATAATAACCTTTCGTTAGAAGATAAAATCATTGATTTGCTACAAGAAAAACCTCTTACCAAAACTGAACTTGCTTTAGCGTTAGGATATCCACGAGTCGTTAATTCTATTAGTTATAGGCTTAATAAGTTAATTAAAGAAAACAAAGTCTCTATCAAGAGTAAAAAATATTATTTGATTTGATTGGTGCAACTTTGGTGCATTTTTTGGTGCAAATTACGGCGTAATACATAATATCGACATCAAGTATTTCATGTTATTATCTATATTTTATTATTGTGCACCAAAGCATAGATTATTGGTGCATTTTTATTTCCTATGAGGTTAAATAAATGTATAGATATTTTCTTCCTTTTAGTGGAAAATTATATTAGTCATGAAATTAAGCATTAAAAATACGCTTTATCTTTCCATCATACAAAATAAATGGATAGATATTTCTTATCTTAATAAAAATAATGAATCCACCTCTTATTTCATTGGGATAAAAGATATCAATATTAAAAAGGAAATCATTTATTGCGATATTTTCAATCCATTTAAACAATTATTAAAAGATAATAAAGAAACATTCATTTATATCAATTCCATTCAAAGCGCTGAAATTATTGAAGAAAGCTATTATGAAGTTCCTTCCTCTATCCTTAGGAAAATAAAAAAAGATGATGAATTGAAAGAATATTTACAAGTCATCAATTTTGATAATAATATTTTGAAATATTTATCCGATTGTTATCGTTATGATAATGATCCGTTTTTAAAAGATATCGTCATGATTGACGGGATTGATTTGCATGTTCTTTCTTCCACTAATAAATACAAATTAAATGATAAACAATTTGAAACTATTTTAGATAAAGTTTTCAAAAAGAAAAAGAAAGATGCGGAAGCTATTGTTCGTTTCCAAACCTTGGCTATAAATGTCTTTTCTATCGACATCAATGATAAGCAATATGTTGTCGCCTATAAAATGCTTAATCTCAATTTTAAGAACAAAACTCTAAAAATGAGCAATAATTCTATAATTAATAAATCCTTTCTTATCAGTGAAGAAAAGAAAGTCACATTAGGAATGTATTTAGATATTAATCCTGAAACATTTATCTCTACTTTTGACGCTCATAAGGATGAATACATTGAAGGAATTAAAGCTAATTTCCATAATCATGAATTAGTCAATACTCGACCGACTATCTTTTTGTTGGCGAGAACTTTTTATAAAGATGTCGATATCACTTTTGAATCGATCCATCAAATGGACAAAGATAATAAATTAACTTTCCCTATAAAAGCCTTTTTTGGAAGGACAAAACCCACTAAAGAGAGAACTAAAGAAGTTAATGTTGTCATCTTTAATCAAAAGAAAATAAACATTGATCAGATGAGAGTTATTTATAATTCTATGATTAATCATGTCACCTATGTTAAAGGTCCACCTGGTACAGGTAAAACCGAGACCATATTTAATGTTTTATTATCAGCATACGCAAATGATATGAAAGTTTTAGTTTGTTCTAATAATAATCATCCCGTTAGCGATATTTATTTAAAGATGCAAAATTCGTTAACGGTGCAATTTGATAATCAAGATAAGCCGACACCAATTCTTTTTCCTCTTATTAGATTAGGCAATAACACTGAAATGGTAGAGACAATCGCAAAACTCAAATCTATTGTTATCTATATTCAAGAACATGCTAAGGTCAATATTTCAGAAAACGCCACTGCTGGAAGTAAAAAGCGCTTTATGGAAACGTTTAATAAATTAAAGGAAACACTTAAAGAATATGAAGATAGCATTGATCTATCAGAACGACTCAATATTTTAGAAAAGATAAAAAGCATGAGCGAGATTTCCGCTATCAATAACAAATTAGATGAACAAATTGCGACATATCGTAGTTTACTAGAACGTTCTAAAATTGTCTCAGATGATGAAGTGATGTCTCTTGCTATATCAGCCTCAAATGATCGCAACTTCCAATATTATTTATATTATTCATCGTTAGCTAAATATAAAAAATTGTTAACTGAACCTTATAAAGACTTAATTAATATTCTTAACCTATCCGATGTCGATGATGCTGTTATGGAATTCAATCGATATTTACGAAATGACGACAATTTAAAAAAGTTTTTACATGTTTTCCCGCTTGTTTTATGCACAAATTTGTCTTGTGGTAAATTAGGTGGAGCTAAACCACAATTTGATTTAGTAATCATGGATGAAGCGGGACAATGCAATATTGCTACTTCTTTAATTCCTATTATAAGAGGCAATAATTTATTACTTGTTGGTGATACTAATCAACTTCAACCTGTCACTGTCTTAGAAGATAACGTTAATGAATCTTTAAAAAAAAGATATGAGATAGGTGATGAATATGATTACATTCATAATTCCATTCTTTCGACAATGATGAGAAAGGATAATAATTCAAAATGTATCTTGCTTAGATATCATTATCGATGTGGTAAAAAGATTGCTAATTTTGTCAATAAACGCTTTTATAATGATCAGCTTAAATTATTAAATCAAAATGTTGGCGAATTGATTTACTATAATGTGAAAAATACTACTACTAAAAATAATCGAAACGCCTATAAAGAAGAAGCTATTCAAATTGCTCGATTAATAAAAAATAAAAAATATAAAGAAGTTGGAATTATCACTCCATTTGTTAATCAGGCCGCTCTTATCAATCAATATTTATCAGAATTGGATATCAATGATGTTAAAGCCGGAACTATTCATACGCTTCAAGGTTCTGAAAAACAGATCATTATTATGTCCAGTGCCATATCACTTAAGACTGGTTTTAAAACGATGGATTGGATCAAAAATAACCATGAATTAATTAATGTTGCTGTCACTAGAGCTAAAAGTAAATTTATCTTTGTGGGTGATAAACAAGCTATTGATTTATTGAGCAAAGACGAAGATAACGATATCAAAATTTTATCTGACTACATCTATAGTAATGGAACGGTGATTGTTCCGCCTAGCGACGCTATTATTTCATACGATTTTTCAAATGATTCGAAAAATGAAAAAGATTTTTTTGAAACAGTTAGACCATACTTTAATCGAAGAGGCTCTAAATTTAAGATTGAAAGAAATGTTCCAATCATGAATGCGATTAAAAATATTAATCCCGAAGATTATCATCTAATTGGTAAGAAGGAATTTGATTTGATTGTTCAAGTAAGCAGCGGCTTATTTAATAAACATTTTCACACTATTGTGGTTTTTGAAATTGATGGTGGAGAGCATATTGGTAGCAATAAACAAGCTAAATTAGATCGACAAAAAGAAAAAGTTTGTAAAAAATATGGGATTAAATTAATCCGTATTCCTAACAGTGCAGTCAAAGATTATGAAACCATTATTTCTTTATTTGAAATGGTGGTCAAAGGTTTAAAAGATATGAAAGAAGCGTTTTCTCAACTTTCTTTATTTGATAACGAAACTGTTTAAATTAAAATTTATATAAAGTTTTAGGAGGACAAAATCATGATGACAATATATAAGGTAGCTGAATTAATAACTAAAAATCCGAATGATATAATTTTTTATATTATCGATAAGGAAGAAGTTATTACTTTTCCACACAAAGATTATAAAAAGTTATTGAAAAATTATCATGACGAATCTATTTCGCAAACTACTTTTGAAACGCTAGCTCGATTAAAGCTTGAAAACGACAATAATTTTTATATATTGCCTTACTTTACTAAGAAAGATTTAACTAAAATTGTTAATGAATTTGTTTCTCTACACCAAAACGACTACTTCCAAAATTTCAAGTCTATAACAATCACCCAAATTAAAAAGAACATGTTGAATGATTCTTCTTTTAAAGATTGCTGGATTAATTTCTTTTGCGATTTAATTGGTATTCATTTTTTGAAATTTGCTGAAGCTTTTAAAATTAAAGAAGATGAGGCAAGCCCAGAACTTTATAAAAAAGTTGTTGATTTGCTAAAGGAATATGAAGAAGGCCATTATGAAAAGATTTTCGCTGATAATCATCGCTTTAATTTATTTTTTGATAAGACCTTTGGCGCAGATGCTTTATGTACTATTATGGGACATGGAGGAATCACTAATGGCATCAGTTTTTACATTCACGAAAAAGCTGAAGCTATGCATATTTTGCTTACTAATGACAACAACGACTTAGATGATTATTATGTTCCGACTTTAACTTTTTTAGGAAAACAAATTACTTTTTATTTTAATGATGAAAGTTGTGCAACAAATAATGACAAATTTGGAAGTCTAAATCCATTTGGCGATGATGATTCAATTACATCGTTTGTTACTTATGTAGGTACTTCTTACCATTGCTATTTAACTGCCTCTATGGCACATGGTGTGATTAGATATTTAACTAAGCTTCTTCTTGCAATGAAAGATTTTGTTAAAGAAGCTAAAAAATTAGATTTAGAAGATACTACTTATGATTTTATTATGGTGGATGAACAAACTCATGTTACACCAATCGATACAAATTCTGATGATTTTGTAGATGATATTACTATTGACCTACCCACTGCTAAAATTTTTGATAAGAAAAAGAAAATTAAATTAAAGACTAATAAAAAATGGGACTTTGCTGTTCGATTTGTTCCTGGCGCTAATGTGGCTGAAGAGACAGGACGAATTTGTGATTGGGTTTTTTATTATTGTTTCTTTGATCATGATAGTGGCGATATCGTTCGTTTTGAAATGGTACCACCTGAATTTATGGATACAATAAGCACTTTAATTGACAATTTGACTGAGACATTACACTTAATTGGTTTAGCGGATACTGTTTATTGCTCAAGCTTTTTCGACGCCGCTATTTTATCTCTTGCATTAGGAAAAGATAATGATATCTGTAAAAAATTTAATTTTGTTTTTACTCGAAAGTTAAAAGACCAAATCAACACATTATCGGAATCGCTAATGGAAGAATTTGATAAAGAAGCTGATGCTTAATTTCATACTTTTTTAATTCGATAGTACTTAATCTTACCATTTATAGTTTCTATAATTATAAATAGGAGGAAGAATTTTATGTCTTATTTTAAAGATAAACTCAAACAGTGCAAATGGGACAATATTGTTATTGCTCTTCTTACTTTAGCACTTGGTATTTTATGTCTAATTTTCCCGCATGAAACAGGCGATACACTAGTTTATGTATTTGGTGTTTTAGCTATGGTAATCGCCATCTTGTTATTTGTTAGATCATTTTATATGGTCTCATTTCTAAGCGTTTATTCTCTTGCTTTAGGGATAGTTTTACTTTCGGTTGGCATTTTTACAATCTGTTTTCCAGAATTTATCAAAGCCTTGCTACCATTTTTCTTTGGTTTGTATATCGTTGTCGATAGCGCATCATCTCTTGCGGAATCAGTCCAATACGGTTATATGAAAGTCCGCGGATGGTGGTTATTAATGGTCTCATCTATTCTCACTATCATTTTTGGTGTGATTGTCATGATGTTTGCTAAATTTAACGATGTTATGATTCTTGCTGGTATTGCCCTTATTGTTGAAAGCGTGAGAAGATTCATCTTTACATTTACTGTCGAATATAAAATTAAAAGACTTAAAAAAGATGTTAAAGATGTAATTGATGCTGAAATAATTGATAAATAATAATAATTTTAAGCGATAAAACCACTTGGGAAACTGAGTGGTTTTTATCTTATTGATTATTATAATTTACTCATTTACCTATTTGATTTACTCATTTACTCATTTAATTTACTCATTTGATATATTTTTAGTATAGCAATCGAAGAAATGGATATTCTTAATTTAAAAGATGAACATTATGTAGAATTGAAAAGCACTGATGGTGGATTGCCGTTAAGCTTATATTAAACAATTTCTTCTTTTGCTAATTCGGATGGTGGCACCATCTATTTAGGTGTTGTCGAAGGAAACCCTAATCAATTGCGAGGTTTGAACAAAAATACTTGTGATAAATATAAGTCTGATTTGCTTAACTCCATTCATAACAAAAACAAGATTTCATTTCCGGCTATTTCTGATGACAACTTTATGCTCATTTCACTAGCTAATGAGAAATATGTTTTGGCTATTGAAGTTAAAGAAGCTCATTATTTGCAAAAACCTGTCTATATAAATGGAAATGTGCTTTTAGCCTATGGTAGAGATAATGAAGGTGATTATTTGCTTAGAGAAGATCAAATTAAATCTTTATTTGAAGATAGTGGTCATGGACTTTTTGATTCTCTTCCAAATAATATGCATTACGGTTTTGAAGAAGTCGATTTAGACACTCTGCACATTTATCGAAGCATGCTGAATGAAAATGATCCGACAAATTTATATAAAAAATATAATGATGTAGATTTTTTAAAAAAGACTGCTTTTTTACTTCCAAATAGTAATGGCAATTACGTTCTTTCGAATGCTGCAGTACTTCTTTTTACCTCATCTTCATTAATTAAAACTATTTGTCCTTACTATTATCTAGATTATCAACAAAAAGAAAATATTAGTGAAAAGTGGAATAATAGAATATCTAGTGATGACACAAATTTGTCAGGAAATCTCTTTGATTTTTATTTAAAAACATTTAATGAAATATGCAAACAACTCCCATCTAGTTATGTTAGTGATGGAAGCAAAAACATTGGTCCTCGTTTAATGCAAGACGCCATTAAAGAAACTTTGGCTAATGCTTTAATCAATCACGCTTTTATGTTGAATGGGTCGTTAACTGTATTCTGGTATTTAAACGGAATAGAAATACAAAATAATGGTAAGATGCTTGTGCCTTTAGATGTTGCCTTTCGAGGTGGAACATCTCTCCCACGGAATTCTATGATTTTAACTGCGTTTAGAAGACTTGGCATTGCTGATCGAGCTGGCACTGGTATTCCAAAAATCATTGAAGCTTTAAAAGATAATCATTTTCCTGATTTAGTTATTAAAGAATTTTCTTATCCAATTGATAAAACTACTTTAGTAATATCTTTTATTTCACTTAATAAGACCAAAGGAAATGGTAATAAAGATATAGTGCTTTCATTACTAGCTAAAAATAATGATGGGCTCAGCATATTAGACTTTATGAATTTAACTAATTGGTCTAGATCAACTGTTTCTAAACTCCTCAATAATTTATTACAAAAAGGGCAAATTACCACAAACGGAAAAGAAAAGAAGGCACGTCGCTTCCTTTTAAAATAATTAAATTAATTTAATTCTTGTATGAAATAACTTCCAAAGTTATCATATTTATGGGAAAAAAATACCTTATGGATGAAAAAGAAAGCCAAAAATATATTTCTAATAACTTTTTAAATAGACTTCCATATTATTTAAAGCACCTTACCACATTAAAAGAAAAAGGTGTTCAATTTGTAAATGCTCGCGAATTAGCGCTTGACCTTGGTTATAATGCTGAACAAGTTAAAAAAGATCTTCAAATAGTCTGTAAAGGAAAAGGGAAACCTAAAATTGGAAGAAGCGTTTTAGAACTAATTTCAGACATCAATGACTTTCTTGGCTACAATAATACGACTGACGCTATTATAGTTGGTATTGGCCATTTAGGGACTGCTTTTTTAAATTATCCAGGCTTTGCAGACCTCGGTTTAAACATTGTTGCTGGTTTTGATATCGACCCCACTCTTTTTGGTAGACTTATCAATAATAAGATGATTTATAGTATGTCTCGTCTTAGCACAGTTGTGCCTCGATTAAACGTTCATATCGCTATATTGACGACGCCAAGCTCAGCTTCTAATGTAGTTGCTCAAAAATTAGTAAAATGTGGAATTAAAGCCATTTGGAATTTTTCACCAATGGTTTTAGATGTTCCTGAAGATATTATTGTGGAGAATGTTAATCTTGCTTCTTCACTTGCGGTTTTATCTCATAAATTAAATAAAAAAATGAAAGAATAAATCATAAATAAAAGGAGAATTAATCATGATTGTTTCTGTCTGTGTTGGTTCAGCTTGCCATTTAAAAAATAGCTACGATATCATCAATCTATTTAAGGAAAATATCGCTAACCATAATTTAGAAGATAAAGTTGAATTAAAAGCGACATTTTGTTTAGGGAAATGTGGTATTGCTGGAGTTTCAATTAAAGTTGATGATCAAATTATTACCGGTGTGACTGTCGATAATTTTAACGACATCTTTAAGAATTATATTCTCGATAAATTAAGCGCCTAATATGGAATTCCCATTATTATCAAAGACGACTAATTGTCGCAATTGTTATAAATGTATTCGAAATTGTCCAGTTAAAGCTATTTCGTTTTTTGAAAATAAGGCAAATATTATCGCTGATGAATGCATTCTTTGTGGACATTGTTATTTATATTGTCCGCAAGGAGTTAAAGTGATACGCGATGATTTAGTGAAAGTTAATTCATTTTTATTTCTAAAAGAGAAAGTGGTTATTTCACTAGCTCCATCTTTTTTAGCTAATTATCCTGGTGTTTCTATTAAGAGCTTTAAAAAAGCTGTGAAAAAGGTTGGCTTTTTTGATGTTGAAGAAACAGCAGTTGGCGCGACAATTGTTAAAAATAAATATGATGAAATGCTAAACGATAATAGTAGAGATGTCATCATTTCTTCTTGCTGTCATTCCATCAATCTATTAATTGAAAAATATTATCCAGAAGCACTCCCCTTTTTAGCGGATATTCTTTCTCCAATGTGCGCACATGGTAAAGATATTAAAGAAAGACTAGGAAAAGATACAAAAGTTGTCTTTGTAGGACCTTGTATTGCGAAAAAAGATGAAGCTGATCATAGCCCTTATATCGACGCTGCTTTATCTTATGCTGAGTTTGATAAATTATTAGAAAATAATGATGTTGAATTAGAAGTTGATAATGATGTTTTAATTGAAAAATCAAAGGCTAGATTATTTCCAACTTGTGGTGGAGTTTTAAAAACCATGGCAAAAGCCAATCCAAATTATCAATATTTGGCTATTGATGGGGTAAGAAACGCTAAACAAGCTTTGCAAGATATCATTGATGGAAAGATTCATCACTGCTTTGTTGAAATGTCAACATGCGCTGGAAGTTGTATTAATGGACCTCTAGTTAATCCCATTCATCGCGCGGTTTTAGAAGGTTCATTAAATGTCAATAAAAATGCTGGGCAGTTAGATTTTGACGCTAATAATGATTGCGATATTTCTACGACTTATCATTCCTATAATACGGTTGCCTCGATTCCTAGTGAAAACGAAATAAATGCGATGCTTATCAAAATGGGTAAGATTAAAGAATCAGATCAATTAAATTGTGGTTCCTGCGGATATCCATCTTGTAGGGAAAAGGCTATTGCCATTATTCAAGGCAAAGCCGTTATTGAAATGTGCTTACCATATTTAATGAATAAAGCTAATTCATTATCTGATAAATTAGTCAATGCTTCCATTGAAGGTTTGATGGTAATCGATGACGAACTTAATATTAAATTAATCAACTCTTCGATGTGTCATATGGTGAGGATTCCTCGTCCAGAAGATGTTTTAAATAAAAAGATTTATTTACTATTTGATGGAAGTGATTTTGTTTCATGCTTACAAGAAAAAAAGAGCATTAAATCTAAAATCTCCTTCTTAGCGGAATACAATAAATACCTTGAAATGTCCATTTTATATGATGATGAATACCGTCTTTTAATCTGTGCTTGTCGAGATATTACTGATGAAGTTGTGGCACGTAGTGAAAAAGAAGAGAGAATTAATAAAACCATTTCTCTTACCGAAGAAATACTTAACCGCAATTTAGCAGCGGTTCAAGAAATTGCTTCTTTATTAGGTGAAAATGCCGCTTCCACCAAAGTAGCCTTAAATCGTATTAAGGAAACGATAAAAGATGATAAGTAAATACGCTACTGATATTGCATATCTTTCTTATAATCACTATGGCGAAGAGTTGTGTGGTGACCATGTCGAATTAGTTAGACCGAATGAAAATGAAGAAATATTCGTTTTAGCGGACGGTCTTGGTAGTGGTGTGCAAGCTTCTATTCTTTCGATTTTGACAAGCAAAATGCTTTCTACCATGGTTGCGTATAATATCTCTTTACAAGAATGTGTCAATACGATTGTTGAAACGCTTCCTGTCATTAAAGAAAAAGGTGTTGCCTATTCCACATTTACTATTATCAAGGTTAAAGATTCTTCTTTTGTTGAAATATATAATTATGATAATCCTTTGCCGTTTTTAGTAAGAGATAATCAATCGATTAACATTAACTATACGGAGAGCGTCATCGCTAATAAAAAAATTAGTTATGCGGCTTTTCATGTTCGTTTACATGATGCCATTATCGCTATGAGTGATGGCAATGTCTATGCCGGAATGGGAAATCAATATAATTTTGGTTGGGATATGCCTAATATCATGGATTTTTCTTCTAAAATGTGTTCCCCGACTTGTTCAGCGATGAATTTTGCGACCTTTTTTATCGATTATGTAAGAGGCTTATATGATTATAAATTAGGCGATGATTGTACGATTGGAGTAATCAAAATAAGAGAAAGAAAAACTGTCAATTTTATGATTGGCCCGCCTTCTAATAAAGATGATGATGAAAGAATGGCGTCTTTATTTATGGGGAAAGACGGGATTCATATTGTTTCTGGAGGAACAACTAGTCAAGTTGTCGCTAATTATTTGCATGAAAAAGTGGAGCAAAGTATGGACTATATTAAAAAAGATGTCCCACCAATTGCGTACATAAAAGGTGTGGATTTAGTGACAGAAGGTGTGATAACTGTTAATAAAGTTCTTGAATATGCAAATTCTTATTTAAAAGATAATAATAAAGAATATTATGAATGGTATGGCAAAAAAGATGGTGCTTCTTTAATTAGCCAATATTTATTTGAAGAAGCAACTGAAGTGAATTTCTTTGTCGGATGTGCTATAAATGAAGCTCATCAAAAAGGAGATGGCAGTATTAATCACTCCATTAAAATGCACCTCATTGATGAACTTGCTAATGCATTGAAACAAATGAGAAAAAATGTTAAGGTTAATTATTTTTAAGGAATTGAGGTAGACCAAAATGAATGAAAGATTTGATACGGATGTACAGGAACTGAAATATAAAGTTCTCAAAGAAATAGCGAGATCCGCTTTTAGCGATACATTATTAGAAGATTATAATGATATTCCAAAACGCGTTATACCAGGACCAAAACCTACTTATAGATGTTGTATTTTTAAAGAAAGAGCCATTGTTTTAGAAAGAATTAAGTTAGCCTTAGGTGGAAATAAAGATATTCATAACATTGTTGAAGTTATCGATATCGCTTGTGATGAATGTCCATTAGGTGGATATGAAGTGACGAACAGATGCAGAGGATGTATTGCTCATCGCTGTCAAAAAGCATGTCATAGAAACGCTATTAGTTTCGATCCAGTGACTAGACGCGCTCATATCGATAAGAGTAAATGTGTTAATTGTGGATTATGCGCAAAAGCATGTAATTATTACGCTATCACTAATTATCAAAGACCTTGTGAACAAGCATGTAAAGTTAAAGCTATTTCTCGAGGAGAGAATGATCAAGCCGTAATCAATGATGAAAAGTGTGTTCAATGTGGGGCATGCGTCTATCAATGTCCTTTTGGCGCGATTGTTGATAAATCAAGCATTGTCGATGTCATTAATGAACTCAAAAATAGTGATTATTCTAAAAAATATAAGGTGTATGCCATTGTCGCTCCTTCTATTTCAAGTCAATTTAAAACCGCTAAATTGGGCCAAATTGTGACTGCTATTCAAAACTTAGGATTCCATCATGTCATTGAAGCTGCTTTAGGAGCGGACATGGTTGCTTATAATGAAGCAAAAGAATTAGAAGAAAAAGGTCTATTAACTTCTTCTTGCTGTCCTACTTTTGTAACATTTATTGAAAAATATTTTCCTGAATTAATCGATAAGATTTCGACAAATCTATCTCCAATGGCGACCATCGGTAAATGGATTAAGAAAAATGATCCCACTTCAAAAATTGTCTTTATTGGACCATGTATTTCCAAAAAAGCTGAGATTCAAAAAAGTAAAGTTCGCGATATTATCGATTATGTTCTAACTTTTGAAGAATTAAACGCTCTAATTGACGCTAAAGAGATTGATGCTTCTACGTTAGAAGAATCTCCACTTGATAATGCTTCTTATTTTGGACGTATCTTTGCTCGAAGTGGCGGTCTTAAAGATGCCGTTGTTCAAGCTTTAAAAGAACAAAATTCCACTTTTGAATTAAATGCCTTATCAGTGGATGGATTAGAAAATTGCCGTTTAGCCTTAAACAAGTTAAAGAGTGGTACACAAGATTTTAACTTTTTAGAAGGTATGGGCTGTGTTGGCGGTTGCATAGGTGGACCTTGTTGTTTGACACATGAAATTCGCGATAAAGCTGATGTCGATCGATACGGAAGAGAATCTAAAGAAGCTAATATTACCGGTGCAATTGAAAATTATCTCGATATTGATACAGGTGAAATAAAATAAGTTAAATTTATTCAATGTAAAGAAAACTTTACAACAAAATTTGTCCATATTGGACTTTTTTGTTGACCAAAAACTACTTTTGAGTGCATTATTTTGATATTGCAATTGTAAGTTGCTGTAATAGGAGATGATTTGTAATGGATAAAAAATATATAATCAATTGTATCAACGAAGAAAATATTAGTTACATTAGACTTCAATTTACGGACATGCTTGGTAATGTCAAAGCAGTTGAAATTCCTTCATCTAAAATTGAAGATGCTTTAAATAATAAAATAATGTTTGACGGATCATCTGTTGAAGGGTTTGTCCGTATTAAGGAAGCGGATATGTATCTTCATCCCGATTTAGACACGTTTTTAGTTCTTCCTTTTGAAGATGATAAGTGTGGTTCTGTAGCTCGATTTATATGTGATGTCTATACTCCCGACGGTCTTCCTTTTGAAGGCGATCCACGTTACATATTAAAAAAACAAATAAAAAAGATGAAAGAACACGGTATTGAAACGCTTAATATTGGTTTTGAACCAGAATTCTATTTATTTAAATTAAATGATGATGGTACTCCCTCATTAAAGCCTACCGATGCTGCTTCTTATTTTGATTTATCCCCTTTTGATGGAGGAGAAGATATAAGAAGAGAAATCTCATTAACTCTTGAAAAAATGAATTTTGATATTCAAACTTGCCATCACGAGGTGGGACCTGGACAAAATGAAATCACTTTTAAATATAGTGATGTTTTATCATCTTGTGATAAGGTTCAAACTTATAAACAAGTTGTGAAAGTTATTGCCAGAAAAAGAGGATATCTAGCTTCCTTTATGCCTAAACCTTTGAACGGACAAGCTGGAAATGGAATGCATACGAATTGTTCTTTGATGGATAAAGATGGCAATAACCTTTTCTATGATGAAAAAGATCCAATGCAATTATCTTTATTATGTCGTAAATGGATAAGTGGAATATTACGACATAGTCGAGATTTAGCGTTGCTCACTAATCCGATTGTTAATTCTTATAAACGTTTAGTGTCTGGCTTTGAAGCACCTATTTATGCTTGTTGGAGCGATGCAAATAGAAGTTCTTTGATTCGTATTCCCGCGATTAGAGGAGTGGCAACTAGAACTGAAATTAGAAATGTTGATCCGACCGCTAATCCATATATTGCTCTAGCGGGCATATTAGCAGCGGGTTTAGAAGGAATTGATAATTTGAATGATGCTGAATTAATTCCTCCTGTTAAAGATAATCTATTTGACTTAAGCGATGATGAAATTAATGAAAAAGGAATTGCTCATTTACCGGAAACATTATTTGAAGCAGTTCAAGAATTTAAGAAATCAAAATTATTACACGAAGCATTAGGAAAACATTTGTATTATCGCTATATTGCCGCGAAAGAAAAAGAGTGGAAAGAATATCACACGACTGTCAGCGAATATGAGATAATTAATTACCTTGGGAGATAGTTATGTGTGGAATAGTAGGAAGTTTAGGATTAATTGAAACAAAAGAATACCTAATTGAAGGATTAAAAACTCTTGATTATCGAGGTTATGATTCCGCAGGTATTGCTTTATTAAATAGAAATGAAAATAAAATAAATGTTTATAAATATGTGGGTTCTGTAGAGTATTTAGAAAAAAACATTCCAAATTTAGTTAATGGATATTTAGGAATTGGCCATACGAGGTGGGCTACCCACGGTAAACCTAGTGATATAAATTCACATCCGCATTTATCGATGCACGGTTTATTTGCTTTAGTGCATAATGGAGTCATTGAAAACTATTTAGAATTAAAAGAAGAACTCATCAATAAGGGCTACAAATTTAAAAGCGATACCGATAGTGAAGTTATTGTTAATCTCCTCGAAGATAATTTTTTAGAATGTAAAGATGTTTTATTGGCCTTAAACAAAGTCATCAAACAACTCGTTGGTAGTTATGCAATTGTTGTTATTTATAAAGATGATAGTGATCATTTATATGTATTAAAAAATGCCTCTCCACTTCTCATTGGTGTTGGTAAAGATTTTAGTCTTGTCGCATCTGATGCCACGCCGATGATTAAAAGAACTAATAAATTTATCGAATTGAACGATAAGCAATATGGAATTATTTCGCGTGATAAAGTCAGTTTATTTGATGTAAACGGCAAGCCTATTGACATAAATTATGTTTCTAAAGAACCAGAATCATGCATTAAAGATTTATGTGGTTATCCTCATTTTATGCTTAAAGAAATTGAAGAAAGTGAGACTGTTGTTAGAAAATTATTATCTACTTATTATAAGGATGGTAAATTTGCATTCGATCAAACTCTTATTAATAAAATAAAGGATAGTGATCATATTATTTTTGTTGCTTGTGGCACTAGTTATCATGCCTCTTTAGTGGGCGTTAGATATTTTGAACACATTCAAAAAAGTGCTTCTTCATATATCGCTAGTGAATGGGCTTTTTATCCTTCTATTCCCGGGAAAGAACCTTTTGTTATCTTTATTTCTCAATCGGGGGAAACCGCTGATTTGATTCACTGCTTAAAAATAGCTAAGGAACATAATTTGCCAACCTTAGTTTTAACAAATACTAAAGGTTCAACATTAGAAAGAGGATGTGACTATTCCATTCTCCTTTTAGCGGGCTTAGAGGTATCAGTGGCTTCTACAAAAGCATATGTTGCCCAAACTGCAGCCCTCGCTTTACTTGCTAATAGTGTAGAAGGTCGATATAAAGTTGATAAAGATTTATTAGATTGTTGCAAGATAATTTCATATATTAGAAGCGAATGTAAAGATAAAATTAAAGCCATTGCAAAAATCTTAAAAGATAAAAAAGATATTTTCTATCTCGGGAGAGGATATGACTATTTCTTATCAATGGAAGCTTCTTTAAAATTAAAAGAAATCAGCTATATTCATTCTGAAGCTATTGCAGGAGGAGAGCTTAAACATGGCCCAATCGCTTTAATTGATAAAGGGACTCCTGTTATTGTCTTTATTACTGATAAAATTACCGCAAATAGTATGAGATGGAATATCGAAGAAGTTAAATCCCGTGGAGCGGATGTAACAGTTATATCGACTAAATTGCTTTCTAAAGATAGTGACGCTATTGTTGTCGATGATTATCCTTTTTATCTATCTTCTATTGCTGTTTCCACAATTGCCTTTTATTTAGCGTATTATGTTACCGTTTATAAAGGACTTAATGTCGATAAGCCTCGTAATCTTGCTAAGAGTGTGACTGTTGAATAAATTAGATTAGTTTTTTTCTTGCTTATTATAAATTTTTATATTTCATTCTTATCATTTTTTGTTCCACTTTCTTAAAATTCTTCACTTATAATTAAAAAAGAAAGAAAACATACTTTGATATTAACTTATTATGATGTTGGTAATTGATATGGGCAAAATTAAAATTATTTGTACTTCTACTGGTTGTTTAGAATATGCTGGAGAAAAGTATAAGAATGCGGGTATCGATATTATTCGCATTCACATGTTTTTCCAAAATAAGGAATATTTAGAAGGACCAGATTTAGATCCATGGCATTTTTATAAAGTATTAGAAAATGTCAACGATGTTAAAGGCAATCTTCCTCATACCGCGATGCCAACTAGGGAAGAAATTGAGACGGTTTTCAACAAGGCTTATGAAGAGGGTTATGAAGAAGTTATCGTCGTAGTCTTATCTTCTTATTTAGGTGGAACTTGGAATTTTATTCGACTAGTGGCTGAAGATTATCATGATAAATTCAAAACAATCACTGTGGTAGATGCTCGTATTGCTTGTTTCCAAGAAGGATTATTAGCCTTCAAAGCCAAAGAATTTGTTGATAAAGGTTATGATGTACCTCATATTTTACAAGAGCTCGAATGGATGAAAGCCCATCAAGAATTCATCGGAGTTTCATCTCGCCTTGATTATATGATTTTAAATGGGCGCTTAAAGGGTGGAAAAGCTTATTTAGGCAAATTGATGAGTATTTGCCCAGTTGTTCATTTCAATCACAAAGGTGAATTAGCGCCACTTACTAATGCCATGGGCGTAAATAGAGCAATGAATAAGATGGATGAACAATTACTAGCTTGGATTGGAAATAGAGATAGCAAAGATTACATCCTATATAGAGCTTATACGGGCTATTCACTTCAACCAATACAAAAGCGTTATGAAGAAAAATATGGCATTAAAGTCAATCATGAAGATGTCATTATGTCCACGGTAACTGGCTGTCATGTCGGGCCATGGATTATTGGCTATGGCTATTCACCGATAAGAAGAGAAGATGAACCTCTTGAAGAGATTCCACACTATTATTATGAACAAAATAGAATTAGTCGTTAGTGAAGTAAAAACTAAAAAAGATAAGCGAGAATTCATCGCTTTTCCAATAAAATTATTCAAAAATGTGAAATATTATTCACCTTGCTTTCATATGGATGAAGTCGCGATTTTGAATGGCACTTCTAAGTATAGTCAAGAATCTTTGTCCTACTTTCTTATTGCTCATAGAGGCAAAAAAGTAGTAGGGCGATTATCGATTATCATTCAAAAAAGGTTCAATGAAAAATCTCATCTTAAGCAAGCTCGATTTACTCGATTCGATGTCATTGATGATATCGATGTCAGTAGAGCCTTATTCAGTAAAGGTGAGGAATGGGCACGTCTTCAAGGTATGGACACTATTGTTGGGCCACTTGATTATAACGACTTTGAAAGAGAAGGACTACTTATCGAAGGCTTTGATGAATATATGACCTTTGAAGAGCAATATCATCCACCATATTATCAAAAACATATTGAGGCATTAGGATTTAAAAAAGATGTTGATTGGTATGAATTTCAAATCACTAAAGATGAGGAAGCTCGAAAGAATATTATAAAACTTGCCAATGCGGTGAGAAGATTTTCAAAAGTCCATTTAGCGGATACTAACATGAGCAAGAAGAAATATCTAAATAAGTATAAGAATCAATTTTTTGATGTCATCAATGAATGCTATAAAGATTTATATGGTACGACCGTTTTTACTAACGAAGCGATGGACGATATGATTAAAAATTTCTCACCCCTTCTTTTGCCTAAATATATTCCGATGGTAGTGGATGAAAATGATCGAGTTGTTGCGACCGCGATTGTTTTTCCCTCCATTTCTAAAATTATTAAAAGAAGTAAAGGAAGACTTACTCCGCTTGCTATTATTTCTTTACTTAAAACAGTTAAAAAACCAAAAGTCATCGATTTAGGATTAATTGCGGTAAGACCTGAATATCAAAAAATGGGTATTAATGTTTTATTTTTAGAAGGAATGTATAAATTACTTGATGAAGGCGTAGAATTTTATGAGACTAATTTAAACTTAGAAACAAATACCGCTGTTATAACGCAGTGGAAACATTTTAATGCTAGACAACATAAAAAAAGACGTTGTTATATTAAGCCATTAGTTAGATAACATACCTATATTATTAAATTATTTATGGTTATGATATTGTTTGTTGTCGTATAATAAATGAGCATTAATTTTGATTGAGGTAAATCATGAAGCGTCGAATCTTAAAATATTTTGTCTTGATATCTACTATTTTTACATGTGGCGTAAATATCAAAAATGCTTTTATAAGCGATACTTTCATAAATGTTAAAGCTTCTAGTACTGATGATTATTATGCAAGCGCTACTGGCACTGGTTTAACCTTATTCAATAACTTGAGGAAAATAATTAATAATGGTTATAAATCCCTTGGTTATGATGGATTATGGCAAGCCTATCGTAAAACCGATTCTTCTGATGGCATTCATATCAACGATTACTATTCTTGTATTACAAATTACACGATTGAAAATAAAGCAGGAAGTTATAAAAATGAAGGAGATTGCTTTAACCGTGAACATTCCATTCCTAAGTCATGGTGGGGTGGAGGAACTGGTAATCAAGGTTGTGACGTTTTTATCGTTGTACCAAGCGATGGCAAGGTGAATGGAATGAGAAGTTCTAATCCTTTTGGTGAAGTGGGTACCATTAAATACCAATCAGCACAAGAATTTTCTAAATTAGGTTCATCTTCTTTCCCTGGATATAGTGGTACAGTATTTGAACCTAATGATGAATATAAAGGTGATTTTGCGAGAATTTATTTTTACGCATTGACCAAGTGGAGTGGTGCTGAGAATTGGACAAAAGGACAAGGCAATATATTCTTTTCTGGTTCATTAAATAAAAATTTTGGCTTAACTGACTATGCTTATAATTTGTTAATGAAATGGAACAGTCAAGACCCAGTTAGTGATTACGAAAGAAACAAAAATGATGCTGCTCAACAACTTCAAGGAAATAGAAATCCTTATGTTGATCATCCGGAATACATAAATGCAATTTGGGGCGGTGAAACGATTAAACCGACATCGCTTTATATAAGTAATATTACCAATGAAATCTTTGTTAGTGATTCAGTCTCGTTGCAAGTTTCAGCGTTACCTAGCGGTGCTTCTAATAGTGTTACTTGGTCATCCTCTAATAGTGCGGTTGCAAGTGTTTCAACTAGTGGAGTTGTTAAAGGATTAAGCGTCGGAGAAACAACCATCAGCGTAGTTTCAACTCTTGATAGTAATGTCAAAAGTTCTTTTAAATTAAACGTAAAACCTGCAAAAACTGTGTCCTCTATTCAAATTTCGGGAGTTGCTAATAAATTAACATATTTCGAAGGCGAATCTTTTGACGCAACTGGTTTGACAATTAAAGCTACTTATGATGATGGTTCTTCTTCTATTATTGATAGTTTGTCATGTTCCTTTTCATTTTTATCAAAGGGTGATACAAAAGTGACAATAACCTATAAAGGCATAAGTGCTATTTATGATGGTCTAACAGTTTTAGCAAAACAGGTTGCTTCTAATACGTTTGAAAAAGTGACTAGTAATTTATCTGATTGGACTGGAACTTATCTATTGGTATATGAGAACTCATCCACTGAAGGATATATATGGACTGGAGAAAATGGAGCTTCTAAATTTGAAAGTTTTACAATTACAGCCTCTTCCATTAGCCTTCCTGAGATATATAGTGTTGCTCGATTTAGTGTTCAAAAATATTTAACTGGCTATTCAATTTTAATGTTAGATGGGACAAATAAAGGAAGTTATGTTATCTCTGGTAGTAAAGATTTCGGATTCGGAACTACTGAAACCGCTGCGACTATAAAATATGAGTCTTCATTAATATATTTAGCTTTTTCAACTAAATATCTTCAATATAATCCATCCGCTAGGATGTTTAGATTTTATGATGGTAATCAAAAACCCATTCAACTATATAAATCAGTCAATAAAAGTGATGAGATAAGTGATGCTGAATCATATGCCTCTAAATTCTTAGAAATTATCACTTGTAATGGTCGAGGTTCAGTGACATTTGATAAATCTCAGTGGGATTTAATGGCGGAAGAATTTAACAATTTATCTGAAGATGATAAAAATACATTGATTAATGCAAAACCTAATTTATCAAGTGCATCCTTAATTGAACAATTCGCTGCGAGATATGACGCAATTGTTAGCAAATATTCGAATACGTATGCTAATTTTATGAACCGCAACGTTCCTAATTATCTTCACGACTTTGAAAGAGTGAGTAACAATAATCATAATGCCTATATCATTTTAATTACTTGTATTAGTATGGGATTTATTAGTCTTTCTATATATTTAATTAAGAAGAAAAAAAGGAAATAATTTTCTTTAATTAAACTATCGTTTGTCCTTTTTATACGCTCAAATCTTAATGACCTAAATTTTTATCCATGATAAAATAAATTTTAGGATATTTCTTTTATAGCTACAGGAGGAACATTTGATGTCCAAAAAGTACAATAAAGAATATGAGAGCGGATTTACTCCTACTTTACTGATGGAAGAAGCGAGTAGATGTTTACTTTGTCTTGACGCTCCATGTTCTAAAGCCTGTCCAGCTGGAACAGATCCAGCTAAATTTATTCGTTCAGTCCGTTTTAGAAATTTAAAAGGAGCAGCTGAAACCGTTAGGATTAATAATATTCTTGGTGCCATATGCGCTAGAGTATGTCCAACCGAAAGATATTGTCAAAATGGTTGTTCAAGAAGCGGAATTGATAAACCAATTGATATTGGTAGAATTCAACGTTATATTACTGATTTTGAAGATTCATTAGGGATGGATATTTTAGAAAAGAAACCATCTAATGGAAAAAAAGTCGCTATTATCGGTAGTGGTCCTGCTGGATTATCTAGTGCTGGCTTTCTTGCTTTAGAAGGTTATGAAGTAACAGTCTATGAAAAAGAAGATAAATTAGGTGGGTATTTAAGATACGGCATTCCTGAATATAGATTACCTAATTCCATTGTGGATAAAGAAATTGCTCGCATTGAAAAATTAGGAGTTAAATTTCTTTGCAATGTTCGAGTTGGCGAACAAATTAAATTAGATGATTTAAAGAAAGATTATGATGCAGTCGTTCTTTCTATTGGTGCTTGTGAAGGTAAAGTAATTGATTTATTTAAAGATAATAAACATGTTGTTACCGCTGTTGATTTCTTAAAAGAAGTTAAAGAAAATAAAGGTAAAGTTAAGCTCCCAAATAATGTTTTAGTCATTGGTGGAGGAGATGTAGCAATGGATACATGTACCACTCTTAAATTATTGGGAGTGAAAAATGTTACCGATGTCGTCTATGAAGAATTTGATGAATTTAGAGCTTCTAAAAAAGAATTATTAGGAGCACAAGAAAATAATATTTCTATCATCGATGGTTATGTTCCTGTCATGGTTTCTAATGATGTTGTTCAATTTAAACATCGCTTTATTGACGCTCATTTGCAGGTTAAGGCCGATCTCATCATTTTAGCGGTTGGTCAACAAGTGGACGCAAAAGGACTAGATATTGAATTTGAAAGAGGCGAAGTAAATTGCGCTGGCATTCAAATCAAAAATAGCAATGTATTCGTGGCTGGAGATATTGCTCATGGAGAGAAAACTGTGGTCTATGCTGTTAAGAGTGGTAAAGAAGTTTGCTCTGCAATCATCGAATTTTTAGGAGGGAAATAATCATGGTTAAAAAGGATTTATCTATCACATTTTTAGGCGTTAAATTTGATAACCCATTTTGTTTATCATCATCTCCTGTAGGCAATTGCTATGATATGTGCGCAAAAGCTTATGATGAAGGTTGGGGAGGTGTTGTTTTTAAAACAATTGGCCCTTCTGACTACATCATCAATGAAGTTTCTCCTCGTTTTGATAAATTGAATAAAGAATGCACTCCGTTTGTCGGCTTTAAAAATATGGAGCAGATTGCAGAACATTCATTAGAAGAAAATTTAGCTGATTTACGCAAACTAAAAAAGAATTATCCTCATAAAGTTTTGATTGCCTCAATCATGGGTAACAATGAGAAAAATTGGGAAGAATTAGCTCGTTTAGTGGAAGAAGCCGGCGCGGATATGATTGAAATGAATCTCTCTTGTCCTCAGATGACCTCTCACGCTATGGGAAGCGATGTTGGTACAAATGCTGAGCTATGTAAAGCGTATTGTCAAGCCGTTAAACGTGGTTCCAAATTGCCAGTTTTAGCTAAAATGACACCCAATATCACTGATATGGTTCCAGTAGCGCTTGCTTGTTTAGAGGGTGGTGCTGATGGAATTTCAGCGATAAATACTATCAAATCTATTTGTAATATTGATTTAAATAAAAAAATTGGAATGCCTATTGTTAACGGTAAATCTTCGATTTCTGGTTATTCTGGAAAAGCAGTTAAACCAGTTGGATTAAGATTTGTTCAACAACTTAGAGTTGCTATCCCAGATGTTCAAATTTCTGGTATTGGAGGTATTGAAACTTGGGAAGATGCTGCTGAATATATTTTAGTGGGCGCTAAAACGCTACAAGTAACTACTGGCATTATGCAATACGGATATCGCATTGTTGAAGATATGAAAAATGGTTTAGAGCACTATATGGAAGAACAAGGCGTTGACCATTTAGAAGACTTAGTGGGCTTAGCTAATAAAAATATTATTCCCGCTGAAGAATTAGATCGCGATTACATTGTCTATCCTTCTATTGATGAAAATAAATGCGTTGGTTGCGGAAGATGTGTTATTTCTTGCTATGATGGTGCACATCAAGCTATGGAGTGGAATGCTGAGAATCGTCGTCCATCATGTAATCATGATAAATGTGTTGGCTGTTTATTATGCGGACATGTTTGCCCAGTTGGAGCGATTTCAATGGGCGAAATTGTGTTTAAGAAAACAGCGCAACCAAACCGCAAAATCAAAGATATTAGGCTTTAATTACATATATTTTAAAAATAAAAACGAGATTTTATTGTCTCGTTTTTTTAATTTGGATGGACATGAACCTTATTGAATGAACCTGAATTTGTAAAATACCTTAATTCGAATAGTAATTTGGATAAAGTTTTAGAATATATTGAAATTCATTATCATTTTAATATTGACAGCGAATATTTACTTTTTTCGATGAAGTTCAAGAATGCCCATCTATTGTTAAAATGATGAAATATTTTTGTGAATTAAAAAGAGAGTTTCCAGTTATTGTCTCTGGTTCATTAGTTCATCTTAGCATTAATCGTGATTGCCAGTCATTTAGAAAGAAGTTTTTATTTCCTGTTGGCAAAATTGATCAAATATATGTATTCCCAATGTCATTCGATGAATGTTTATATAATTAGGATATTCAAAATATAATTACGTCAAAAGCCATTTTGAGAATAAAGAAAATGAGAACTTTAAAATAACAAAGATTGTACCTAATGCTAAAAATAAAGATAGGTTAAATCCATCTTTTTGGCTTACAAAGGCTAATGTAGTCTTACAGTCATTTTGTTTAAAAGAAAAAGTGAGTTTACCATTTATAAATCAAAATAATTCTTTATTTCGTTTTTATTTATCAGATGTTGGTATGTTCACTTATCAAAATGGTCTAGATTATCAAAAATTCTTATTCGATACAAAAAATGCTTTTTCAAGTATTTACCATGAAAATTATGTCACTATTGAATAAAGA
>CAVDWX010000011.1:0-18078 GCA_963612735.1 Gemmiger formicilis
CTTCACTACTGCTACCATCAGCGTTTAAATAAGTGATGGTTTGATAATCTTTAGTTTGAACAAAAGGATAACGCGTACAATCAAATTTGGTTTGAGTAACATCCACTTTATAATCAAAAGGAACATAGATATCTTTATTTAAAGAAAATGAACAGCTAGTAAGACTGACGAGAAGGAAATTAAAGACAAGCAAACTATTCTTTTTCATTACCACTATGTTAGAGAATTAACTTTACTTTGTAAAGTAAAAGAAAGGACCGCGTTTTTTATTAACGCAGTCCATATAATTATGATAAATGATTATTTTCTTTCTTCTTCGGCTTTACGATTAATCTTTTCGTGAAGTTCGTTAATGACTCGATCATGATCTTCAACATAACGATCCGCGACTGTATGCATCGTATCCGCGACAGTGAAGTTACCTAAGATTTCTTCTTGTTGTTCTTCACTTAATAAGCCTCTACCAGCGGGAATGAGTCGACCAGTAATGACGTTTTCTTTTAAGCCATGGAGTTTATCGACTTTGCCTTTAATCGCCGCATCAGTCAACACTCTTGTCGTTTCTTGGAAGGAAGCCGCGGACAAGAATGATTCCGTCTCTAACGCAGCTTTAGTAATTCCTAAGATAAGAGGAGAGAAAACAGCAGGACGTTTGCCCGCTAAAAGGGCTTCGCTATTCTTACGGGTGAAGACATTGATGTTAACTCTTGTTCCAGAAAGCATGTCAGTATCACCAGAATCGATGACGAAGACCTTTCTTAACATTTGTCGAACGATGACTTCAATATGTTTATCAGAAATGCCAATTGATTGAGCACTATACACTTTTTGGACTTCTTTTAAGATATATCTTTGAACGGCAGTGACATCGCTCACTTCTAATAATTTCTTAGGAGAAACGGCCCCTTCAGTAATCTTACCACCATTGATGACATGATCACCTTTTTTGACTCTAAGACGAGCACCGAAGGAAGAAGTATAAACTTTTTCTTCTAAATCGTTTTTAACGGTAACGATGTAGCAACCATTCTTTTCTTCAATCTTGGTGACTTCACCAGTGATTTCAGAAATAGTAGCTTCGCCTTTAGGATTACGAGCTTCAAACAATTCTTGAACACGAGGCAAACCTTGTGTGATATCACTACCAGCAACACCACCCGTATGGAATGTTCTCATCGTTAATTGAGTACCAGGTTCACCGATTGATTGAGCGGCCATAATTCCAACTGCTTCACCAACTTCAACTTCTCTTCCGGTGGCGAGGTTACGTCCGTAACAATGGACACAAACGCCATCCTTAGTTTCACAGGTGAAGATACTTCTAATATAGACATGAGTAATGCCGGCATTAACAATGCGCTCAGCATGTTCTTCATCGATTAAGGTATTGCCTTTAACAATGACTTCACCAGTATGAGGATCAACGACATCATTTAAGGCATATCGACCTACGAGACGATCGTATAATTTAACGATAATCGCATTACGAGCGCTATCTCTAATTTCGCTCACTTCATAGCCGTGATCAGTACCACAGTCGATTTCACGAACGATAACATCTTGAGAAACGTCCACTAATCGACGAGTTAGATAGCCAGAGTCAGCGGTTTTTAAAGCGGTATCACTACCACCCTTACGAGCACCGTGAGTGGCGATAAAGAATTCAGAAACAGTCATACCTTCACGGAAACAACGTTTAACTGGTAATTCAATCGTACCACCAGAAGTGTTACCCATAAGTCCTCTCATACCAGCGAGCTGGACGATATTGGAGATATTACCACGAGCACCACTATCGGACATGATGAAGATTGGGTTTCTTGAATCTTTTTTGAATTGAACGGTTAATCGATCGGTCACTTCTTTTAAGACATCGTTCCAAGTAGTGACAACTTGATTATGTCTTTCGTCATCGGTTAATAATCCCATATCGAACATTTCGTTGATTTCTTCGATACGTTTATCGCCTTTGGCTAAAAGTTCTTCTTTTCCTTCCACCATGTGGATATCATTTAAGGAAATAGTAAACCCTGCAACAGTGGAGAATTTAAAGCCTTGATCTTTGATTTTATCAAGAACAGCACTAGTTTTAGGTGTTCCTTTACGATCATATCTTTGGAAGATTTCATTAATGATACTTCCTAAATCTTTCTTTTTAAATGGAGCGTAAAGTGGACGAGTGGCGATATATTCTTTAATATCAGTTCCTCGTGGAACAAAATAAGAAGGAATATCATGACTTAAGTTCTCACTATTAACGGCATTTAAATATGGGAAGTCACTGGGGAAGATGAGGTTGAAGATGACTTTACCAACAGAGGTAATGAGATAAGATTTGTTCATCTCTTCAGTGAATCCTTTTTTCATAAACCCACTGCCAAGGATGGCAATACGGTTATGTAAATGAATTTGTTTAGTGGAATAGGCGAGTAAGACATCATCAGGATTTCTAAAGACTTTGCCTTCACTTGCGGCATATAATTCATATAATGCAGCTTCTTCTTCATCGCCTAATTCTTTTAATTCTTTAGCTTTTCTTAAGAAGTCATCTTTGGTCGCTTCTAATGTTAAATAATAGTTACCAAGAACCATATCTTGAGAAGGAGTAACGATTGGTTTACCATCTTTTGGTCCTAAAATATTATTACTTGCTAACATCAAATCTAAGGCTTCCTCTTGAGCGGCTTTAGATAACGGCACGTGTACCGCCATCTGGTCACCATCGAAGTCAGCGTTAAATCCAGTACACACTAAGGGGTGTAGACGAATGGCTCTTCCATCCACTAAGATGGGTTGGAAAGCTTGAATTCCTAATCTATGAAGAGTAGGAGCACGGTTGAGTAAGACGGGGTGATCAGAAATGATTTCTTCAATGATATCAAAGACGACATTTTCATAACGATCAATAATCTTATCAGCTTGTTTATGAGCATTAGCGATTTTACGTTTTAATAATTCGCAAGCGATAAATGGCCTAAATAATTGAATAGCCATTTCACGTGGTAATCCGCATTGATACATCTTTAAGAATGGACCGACAGCGATAACACTACGTCCAGAATAATCGACACGTTTACCTAATAAGTTTTGTCTGAATCGACCTTGTTTTCCTTTCAAAGCACTGGATAAGGATTTAAGTGCTCTTCCTCCAGGTCCTTGAACAGGTTTATTTCTTCGACCGTTATCGATTAAAGCATCAACCGCTTCTTGAAGCATACGTTTTTCGTTCATCAAGATAACAGCAGGCGCGGACATATCGATCAATTTCTTCAAACGATTGTTACGCGAAATAACACGGCGATATAAATCATTTAAATCAGAGGTAGCAAATCGACCACCATCGAGTTGAAGCATTGGTCTTAAATCTGGAGGTATGACTGGAATGACATCTAACACCATCCATTCAGGCTTATTTTTAGAAGATCTAAATGCTTCAATAACTTCTAAACGTTTTGTGAGTTTAGCTCTATTTAATGGAGAAGTATCTTTAATTTTTCTATTAATTTCGTTAGCTTCTTCATCTAAATTCACTTCTTGAAGCAAACGCTTAATCGCGGAAGCACCTTCTGAAAATTCAGCGCCAGTATATTTTTTAATAAAGAAGGCGATGGTTTGGAAATCAAAAACTTCGCTATGATTTTCCATACGGCGAATGAGTTCTTCACTTCTTTCCCATTCATCGCTTCCTTCCACTAGTCCCCATTCAGAACCATGAGATTGAATTTCTTTAATGACCGGGATAAAGGCATCACGACCGTTCTTTTCATTGATGAATTCACGATATGTTAAGCATTTAGATTTACCAGGATTTAAGCAGATATGGGCGGCATAATAAACAACTTCTTCCAAATGTTTTGGAGAAACATCGAGAATTAAACCAATACGGCTAGGAATTCCTTTTAAATACCAAATATGAGTGCAGGGTGAAGCGAGTTCAATATGTCCCATTCTTTCACGACGGACTTCTTTAGAAATAACTTCAACGCCACATTTTTCACAAACGACACCCGCGTATCTAATTTTCTTATATTTTCCGCAGTGACATTCATAATCTTTGCTTGGTCCAAATATTTTTTCACAGTACAAACCACCCATTTCAGGTTTTTGACTACGATAGTTAATGGTTTCAGGTTTTAAAACTTCACCATGGCTCCAAGCTCTGATCGTTTCTGGAGAAGCAAGGCCAACTTGAATGGCCGCTAATTTTTTAACATCAAACATTGTTATTTCTCCTCCTATTCATCATCATCACTAGTTCTAATTGAGCTAGCATAATCATCGCTAAATCCACTATTATCGGGACTTCCTTCACCGGTGAGGTTACGGATGGATGAATTAATTTTTCTTTCTTCTTTTTCGGTTTCTTTAGCCAAAGCATCCATATCGATGACTCTACCATCGGTATCGAGTAATCTAACATCCATGGATAGGGCTTGTAATTCTTTAACGAGAACTTTAAACGCTTCAGGAATGCCAGGTTTTGGTAAAGGTTGACCTTTAATAATGGCTTCATAGGTCTTACGACGTCCCACTCTATCATCGGATTTGATGGTAATGATTTCTTGTAAGACATGAGCGGCACCATACGCTTCAAGTGCCCAGACTTCCATTTCACCAAATCTTTGACCACCATTTTGGGCTTTTCCACCAAGAGGTTGTTGAGTAACAAGTGAATATGGTCCAGTCGCACGAGCGTGTAATTTATCATCGACCATGTGAACGAGTTTAATCATATACATGACCCCAACGGTAATTCTTTCATCGAATCTTTCACCAGTTCTACCATCATAGAGAACGGTTTTTCCATCAGATGACATTTCAGCTTTCTTCATCATGTCGAGAATTTCTTCATTAGTAATACCGTCGAAAACAGGTGTGGCAATCTTTAAACCAAGTTTCTTTAAAGCCATTCCGAGATGGACTTCTAAGATCTGACCGATATTCATACGAGAAGGAACGCCTAATGGGTTAAGCATGATATCAACTGGAGTGCCATCGGGTAAGAAAGGCATATCACATTCAGGTAAAATACGAGAAATAACACCTTTATTACCATGACGTCCGGACATCTTATCTCCTTCAGATATCTTACGTTTTTGGACGATATAAACGCGAACAACTTCATTTACTCCAGGTGGAAGTTCATTTTCTTTGCTATGTTCATCGCGTTTGACAATTTTAACATCGAGAACAATACCCGCGCCACCATGAGGAACACGTAAAGAAGCGTCTTTGCCTTCATTGGTCTTTTCACCAAAGATGGCCATTAATAATTTTTCTTCAGGAGTTGGTTCAGTTTGTCCTCGAGGAGTAACTTTACCAACAAGAATGTCGCCTTCTTTAACTTCACTACCAACAACAATAATTCCATTTTCATCGAGGTGAGCTTTTGCTTCAGTTGAGACATTTGGAATATCAGCGGTAATTTCTTCATCCCCTAATTTAGGAATGCTACGACATTCAAGTTCATATTTTTCGATATGAATAGAAGTATAAACATCATCCTTTACTAATCTTTCAGACATGATGACGGCATCTTCGTAGTTGTAACCGTTCCAAGTCATGAAGGCAATAGTAACGTTTTGTCCTAAGGCTAGATCACCATTTTGCATCGCGGGTCCATCAGCGATAATTTGTCCTTTTTTGACTTTATCGCCAACTTTGACGATGCTGTGTTGATTGATACAAGTACCTTGGTTACTTCTTTCAAATTTTTGTAAGTGATAAGTTCTTGGTTCACTTTCACCTTTTTCAAGCACTTCAATAGTGCGTGAATCAGTATAAGTGACAACCCCGTCATTAACTGCCACAACAGCTAATCCAGAGTCATGAGCAATTTGATATTCGAGACCAGTTCCCACTAATGGAGCGTGTGGTCTAAGAAGAGGTAAAGCTTGACGTTGCATGTTAGCGCCCATCAAAGCACGGGTGGTATCATCATTCTCTAAGAAAGGAATACAGCCAGCCGCAATCGAAACAATTTGTTTTGGGCTGACATCGACAAAATCGACATCTTCTTTTCTCGCCATGATGTTTTCGCCCTTATAACGAGCTACCACTTGTTCATCTAAGATTTCTCCATCAGGACCTAAATTAATGTTAGCTTCAGCAATAACATAGTCCCATTCTTCATCCGCGGATAAATAAACGCTATCTTCAGTTTTATTTAAAACACGACATGTTTTTTTATCGACTTTTCGATATGGAGTCTCTATAAATCCATATTTATTTACTTTCGCGTACGTCGCGAGGTTATTGATTAAACCAATGTTTTGACCTTCAGGGGTTTCAATAGGACAAATTCTTCCATAATGAGAAACGTGAACGTCACGAACAGCGCTAGAAGCACGGTCACGAGTCAAACCTCCAGGGCCTAATGCTGATAAACGACGTTTATTAGTAAGTTCGGCAAGTGGATTAGTTTGATCCATGAATTGTGATAATTGTGATGAAGCGAAAAATTCACGAATTGAAGCAGTTAAAGGACGAGGATTGATTAAGCTCTTTGGTTTAACATTACCAATATCAGAAATTGACATCTTTTGTTGAACGGTCTTCACCATCTTTGCTAAACCTAATCTAAATTGATTTTGAATCAATTCGCCAACACATCTAATACGACGATTGCCTAAATGGTCGATATCATCGGTATCTCCAAATCCATCCATGACATTGAGGAAATAGGAGAAAATAGCGATAATATCAGAAATAGTCACATAATTGATAGTTAAATTTAAGTCGGTACCAATGACATGACAAACTTTATCTTTCTTATCATTAGCGTAAACTTTAACCAAGTTAACTAGTCCGTGATCATCTAATTTCTCATTGACATTCACTTTTAATAAATGAGCACCTTTTTCAAAGAATTCTTCATTTCTTAAAGCTTCGACATCTTCAACGGTTAACAAAGTTCCTTTTTTGAAACGAACTTCACCTTCACTAGAGATGAGGTTTTCCGCTAAGATGCGGCCATTTAAACGGTTATAAATGCCTAATTTCTTGGCAAATTTATATCTTCCCGCTCTACCTAGGTCGTAGCGTTTATTATCGAAGAATTTTTGAATTAAGAAATTTGAGGTACCTTCTTCAGTGACTGGTTCACCTGGTTTCATCTTCTTAAAGATTTCCACTAATGCGGCTTTAGTAGTAGTAAGGTTAGCTTCTTCATCTTTACTACAAGTCAAAGCTAGAGCATCGCTTTTACCAAATAGAGATAAAATATCATCAGTGCTTTGAATACCTAACGCTCTTAATAAGACAGTAGCGTGTAATTTTCTTTGTCGATCAATTCTAACAGAAAGGATATCTTTGGTATCGCTTTCAAATTGTAACCAAGTTCCTCTTCCTGGAATTAAATCAGCCTCATATAAATACTTGCCAGCTTTAGCTTCTTTGCTAAGGTAGGCGCCTGGAGAACGAACGAGTTGGCTGACAATTACTCTTTCCGCTCCGTTGACAATAAATGTTCCGGACTTAGTCATAAGTGGGAATTCACCCATATAGACTTCAGATTCTTGAATTTCACCGGTCTCTTTATGATTGAGACGTAAGGTGACATAAATTGGAACACTATAAGTTAAATCTCGTGCTTTACATTCTAAAAAAGGATGCTTAGGTTCACCTAAACGACAACTGACATAATCAATGGACAAAGTATTAGTGTAATTATTAATAGGGAAAGATTCTCTAAATACTTCATCAAGTCCTTTTTCTTTGAATTCTTCATAAGACTTCGTTTGAATTTCAACAAGATTAGGAAGTGGAAGTTCACCACTTATCTTGGAATAATCAAGACGGTCATTATTTAATTTTCTAAGTTCAGTAATATTTCTGGACATTCTAATGGCTCCTTTAATCTAAATATTTTCTTTTTCGCTTTTCGCGGCCTTATAGAAGTAATAGCCTTTCTTTCGATCTAGCAGAACAACGTTTCCAAATACTGTTTCGATATATTTAGAAGCGCTTTCCGCTCCTTGGGCTCTTCTGATGACAACGTAGAGCGAACCGCCATCAATTAAGTATTGTTTGGCCCCCTCATACATCCGGTAAGTCACTTCTTTACCAGCTCTAATCGGAGGGTTAACAACAATTGAATCATATGGTCCTTCAATGTTTTCATATATGTCACTATGAAGGATAGCGACACGATTTTCTAATCCTAGTTTGCGTGCATTCTTATTACATAATTCAAGGGCGCGCGTATTAACATCCGCAAGAGTTATATAACTAGAAGGGGAGAATAGAGCAATAGTTAATCCTAAAGCACCATATCCACATCCTAAATCAAGAATACGACCGTGTAAGCGAAGGGGGACTAATACCTTTAAAAATTGATATGTCCCCTCATCGATACGGCTTTTTGAGAAGACACCACTATCGGTAAATAATTCAATATTCATCCCATTGATTTCATATTTAATCACCTTTTCTTGATGCTTAAGATTAGGGTCTAAATCAAAATAATGGGACATATTACCTCAAGGGTGAAAATGTAAAATTAGATTATTTAATTTCGCATTCTGCGCCAGCTTCAGTAAGAGCTTTCTTGTGTTCTTCTGCTTCGACTGGTGAGATGTGTTCTTTGATGGCAACAGGAGCGCTATCAACGAGTTTCTTAGCATCCATTAAGCCTAAACCAGTAATAGCTTGAACTGCTTTGATGACAGTAACTTTGCTTCCGGTGACAGCTTTTAAGAATAAGGAAACTTCGGTTGGTCCAGCCGCTGGTCCTTCTTCTTCTTCATGAACTGGTCCAGCTGCAACAGGTGCCGCAGCGGTAACACCAAATTCTTCTTCAACAGCTTTGACTAATTCGTTTAATTCAACGACAGTCATTTCTTTTAAGCTGGCAATAATTTCTTCTTTTGTTAATTTAGCCATTTTCTTTTCCTCCTAAATTGGCTTATTTAGCGTCCGCGACTGCTTTTACGGCGCAGGCGAATTGACGGACGGGTGCTTGTAAGCACGATAGTAACATGGAAATGAGACCTTCTTTGTTGGGTAATTTGGCAAGAGTAATCATATCTTCACCATTATAGAATTTGCCATCAACAACTCCGCCTTTGATGACGAGAGCGTCTCCATATCTTTTAGCGTATTTAGCAATCGTTTTTGGACCACTAGATAATTCTTCAGAAAAGAAAATCGCATTTGGTCCGGTGAGAACAGTCACTAATTCATCATAGCCGAGTTCTTTCGCAGCGCGTTCAACAAGTGAATTTTTATAAACATTCATCGTTGAATTTTCTTTTTTAATCGCACGTCTAAGTTCTTGTGCTTTGCTAACGCTTAATCCGCGATATTCCGCAATGATAACTGCTTGAGAAGCTTTGAATTTGTTGACAATCTCCAATACTAAGTCTTGCTTAGCTTTTAAGACATTTGCATTCATGTTCTTTTTACCTCCTTCTTTGTAGTGTTTTTGAGGCTCCAATATACATGGGGTATAGAAATAGTATTTTCCTACCTCGGTAACATTATTAAGACTAAACGTCCGTTACGGTCTTCGGTATATTAGAATCTTAGTTTCGACCTGTGAATGTAAAGTGCACAGCTGGACCCATGGTCGTATGAATAACAGCATTCTTCACATAGACACCTTTGACACTGGATGGTTTGGCTTTGATAATTGCTTCGCATAAAGCAGTTAAGTTTTCCACAATCTTACTAGTGTCGAATGAAACTCGAGCGATAGAAACATGCATATTAGCTTCTTTATCAACACGATATTCCACTTTACCGGCCTTGATTTCTTTAACCGCTTTAGCGATGTCAGGAGAAACGGTACCAGTCTTTGGATTTGGCATTAAACCTTTAGGTCCTAAAACACGACCTAATTTACCAATTTCGCCCATCATGTTAGGGGTAGCAACGATTACGTCGTAATCAAACCAGCTTTCTTTTTGGATTTTTTCAATCATTTCTTTACCACCGGCGAAATCCGCACCAGCAGCAAGAGCTTCTTCAACGTGATCAGTAATGGCTAATACTTTCTTGGTTTTGCCATTTCCATGTGGAAGGATGAGAGTTCCTCTAATCATTTGATCGGCTTGTTTTGGATCGACATTGAGTTTGAATGAGACATCGATTGTAGCATCAAATTTAACAGTAGATGTTTCTTTGACTAAGGCAACCGCTTCTTCTAAAGAATAGACCTTGTCATGATCGATTTTGCCAGCAACGGCAGTATATTTCTTACCTCTTTTCATAACGACTCCTATTCATCAACGACGATACCCATATTACGGGCACTACCTTCAACAACCTTCATAGCTGCCTCAATGTCATCGCAGTTAAGGTCTGGTAATTTATATTCCGCGATTTGGCGGAGTTGCTCTTTGCTGATATGGCCCACAATCGTTTTTGGATTAGCGGCACCTTTTTGAATACCAGCGGCTTTTAATAACAACCCAGCAACAGGGGATGTTTTGATGACAAAATCATATGACTTGTCTTCAAAGGCTGTGATGAGAACTGGAACGATTTCTCCACGTCTATCAGCGGTTTTAGCGTTAAAATCTGTACAGAATTTAGCCATATTAACACCGGCAGAAGCGAGTTTTGGTCCTGGTTTAGCTTCGCCACCAGGAAGTTCCATCTTCACAACTTTAGCGATTTTTTTGCTCACGTGACTTTCCTCCTTTGTAAGTTTTGTCCGTGGTGTGGTAATAGAATGAATCGCCATTCTCCCACACGACTGCAATATTTACGTACGCACTCTCTCATATATGCGCAAGACAACATGCTTTTAAAATATATCAAAGATATGCGCTTATATGCAATGACAATTTTCAATATTTTTGTTGATTTTTGTTTTATTTATAAAATAAATAACTTTTATTCGCATATCGATATCAAAAACGAGTCGTTTTATTTACATTTGCTAAACGGTAATTATATAATTCACTTATCTATGGAGAATGTAGAAACCTCATTTGCCCAAAAAAGAAAGCTAAGAATATCACCATATCTACTAGTGATAGCCTCGTTTCTTTTTGTCATACTAGTGGGTTCATTTTTATTAACTTTGCCCATTGCCCAAAAATCAGGGCATTGGGGAACATATATTGATTCGTTATTCGCCGCTACTTCCGCGACTTGCGTGACAGGACTATGCTCCTATCCAGAAGGAATAGGTGGACAACTAACTTTATTTGGCCAAATAGTCATGCTTGTCATGATTCAAATCGGTGGTCTAGGATTCATCACAGTATTAACCTTCTTTATCACTCTTTTTAAAAGGCGTTTGCAATTTAAAAACCGCTACTTTTTATCGCAAGCGGTAGGAAGTACAAACTTCGCTGATGTCATCAAATTTGTCAGAAAAATCATTCTCATATCTTTTATCATCGAGCTAATTGGATTCATTCTATGTTTGCCCGGTTATTATGCCATTTATAAAGATGATCCTGGCATGCTGATATGGTCATCAATTTTCACTTCGATATCTTGTTTTAATAATGCTGGCTTCGATATTTTTGGCGGAACATCATTTATTAGAGGTGTCGGAAATGTAGCTATCGACTCATTGCCAAATTGGGCTTATTATTATCTATGTTCGATCATCATGTTATTAATCATCTTTGGCGGTATTTCATTCTTAGTCATTATCGAAGTCTTTTCGTTTAAAAAAAGAATCAAACAATATCGGGCTTTTACCAAAATTGTACTCATCACAACTTTTACACTACTATTATTAGGATGGGGACTAATTATGATTACCGATGGAATCGTTGGTGATGACCGTATATCTCCCTTCCATGCTTTATTTCAAAGTGTAACCTGTCGAACCGCGGGAGTTGCTACTTATGATCAGAGTAAACTCTCCACTGGCGGCATTATCGTCTCTTGCTTTTTGATGTTTGTGGGCGGTTCACCTCTATCCACTGCTGGTGGGATTAAAACAACGACCTTATTCATGATTGTTTTAGCCATCTATTGTTACATTAGAGGTAAAAAAGTAATCGCCTTTAATCGTTCATACTCCTCGAATATGATATTAAAAGCGATGTCATTAGTTTTTATTGCTCTTGGAACAATTGTGTTAAGTTTTATCTTGATGTCTCTATTTGAAAAAAATAATAGCGCCGCTTCTGAAGGAGAAAAATTAATGTTTGAAATATTCTCCGCTTTTGGAACAGTAGGTCTTACCTGCAATTTAACAACGACTTTATCAATCGGTTCCAAAATAGTTTTATGTATATTGATGTTTTTAGGAAGATTAGGTCCAATGACTTTCTTTCAAATATTCCAAAATAGCATTAACAAAGAAGAAAAATTACATTTTAAATATGTTGAAGAAGATTTCTTAATCGGTTAGGAGAAAATTAATATGTCTAAAAAATCATTCGCAGTTATTGGATTAGGCCAATTTGGCAGAGCGGTAGTCGACGAGCTCATCGATAATGGAATAGATGTCATCGCTATTGATAATGATGAAGAAATAGTGAATAAAGTTGCCTCGAATCTCCCCACAGCGTTCATCGCCGATTCCACTAATGAAGAAGCATTAAAAGAATTAGGAGTTGGGGATGTTGATGCGGCCATCGTCGCTTTTGGTGGCAATCAAGAAGCATCCGTATTAACTACAGTCATATTAAGAGATTTAGGAGTTGGTCATATCATCGTACGAGTGGATGACGATAATTTTATTCCTATCATTAAAAAATTAGGTGCCACCGAAGTTATTACACCTCAAAAAGCCGCCGGCGCGGCCTTAGCGAATCGACTTGGTAACGATGATTTTAAAGACTTTTATAAATTGGATGGTAAATATTCAGTCGTCTCCTTATTTATTAATCCAAGATTTGTTCCGAAAACAGTTAAGGAATTGAATTCTAAAAACTTGTACGGTGTAAATTTAGTCTTAGTTAAAAGAAATAATAAAACATTTGTTCCTGGAGGCGATGATACTCTTCTTCCAGAAGATACTGTCTTCGTCGTTGGTACGACAAAAGAAATTAAAGCATTCCGTGAGTCGATAAACGGTAAGAAAAAGAAATAAAAGAAATTTAATTATTTGATCAATTAAATAAAAGCATACCTTGATTTATTAAATTTTATTAAAAGCCTAGCGTGATAAAGGTAGCCTCATTAAAAGAAGTCCTTGATTATAAAAAGGAAGGATTAATATGAGACTAAGAGAATTACGTAAAAATAATAGTTTAACGCAAAAAGAATTAGGCAAGAAAATGGGCGTTTCCGCTCAAACAATTCTAAATTGGGAAAATGGCGTCTATCAACCAAACATTGATGAACTCATTAACCTCGCCGATATTTTTAATGTGTCATTAGATTATCTAGTCGGTAGAGAAAGAAAAAATAATATTGAAGACATTAAAAAAGAATTAGCAAAAATGCCGACAAATATCGCTGTTGAAATTTTACTCGAAGCATTAAACGCCTATTTGCATCAATAATAAATTGTCCCAGAAGTGTGACTGATGATATCCACTAAAAGCATGGCCAACGAGGTTAAAAACGCAAACGAAACAACTCCGATGAAAATAGCTAAATCAATCTTAGCGATCTTCCATCTTTTATAATATAAAGCAATCGATAAATAATAAGCGGTCCCATAAACAAAGAAAATAATAATTGGAACAATATAAGCCGTGCCGCTTCCAAATATATACCACAAAGAAGAAACATAAAAAGAAATAACAAATGCACAAATATTCGGCAATAATTTGCTAAACGTGTTATATCCGCCATTAATTACACAATATTCACCGCTAATTTCTTTTTTAAACCAAACATAAAGAAAAGCTAATACACCGATAATAACATTGATGACATAAAAGATGATGGCGATAATCATTACAGTCAAATCGTTTCCAGTTGCTTTAAATGGATTTATATAAATAGTAAATTTAGAGAACACTAAATTCGTATCGATATAAAGAAATAAAGGAGAAAAAGAAGAAGCAAAAGGATTAGAAAATAGGTTAGATGCTTTTCCTTTAGAAGCTTTTATTAACATGCCTACATAAGTCGAAATCGAAGATAAAAAGAAAGTCGAAATAAGGAATAAAAATAACCAAATTAAAGCAGTATCTTTTGCGTTATTTCCAATCGAAGCTAAAAATGAACTCAATGAATAAGTTAAAGTAAAAACAACTATATAAATCGGTAAAGCAATAAAATAAGCTGCAAAATTATAATCGATTAAATAGCAATAATCACCATTAGGCGCACTAGCGCTGTTAACGCGAATGATTAGAATGATGACACTTAATAAATAAAAGACAATAAATGAGACAAGCATTAAGCTTAATCCAACCAAAAATTTACATCTTCTAATCTTTCTTTTATCTAAAGGCAATTGATAATAGAAATCAACCGAACTCTTCTTATAGCGATATAAATATAAATTCAAAGGATAAGATAGGGCGAATATAATAGGGATAATCGTGAAAGAAACAATATTACTTGTTGAAGGCATTACTCCGTACGTAGTTAAAGGCGAATAACACGCTCCTAATATGCTCACTAATGCCATAAAAAGGGTATAGATGATAAAGGGAGGAAGAGCTTGTTTAATTTCTAAACGGATGTATTTTTTAATATTCATAACTTAATTCCCCTTTTGCTTAGCGTAAAGCATTTCAATGGTGATTAATTCAGTGGAATCAATAGGGATGGCTTCTAATAATTTTGGTTTTAAAGCATCATCTAATATTTTTTCAACATTATTATTTTTAACAACGACTAGATGAAAAATAGAGCCAACCTTTTGTAAAGAAATAACTTCTAATCCAAGATTTTTTAGTACATTTTCATTGACATCTCGATCGCACATCAATTGATATTTAACAAATGTTCTAGACATCATCTCTTCATCACCTTGACGGGCTAAAATGCCATTACTTAAAATGACAAATTGGTCCACTAGTTTTTCTAAAGTAGTGATATTATGTGAAGAAATGATTATTGTTTTTCCGGCTTCTTTTAATTCAAGTAAATGCATTTTAATTTTAGAGATAACAAGCGGATCTAATCCATCAAAAGCTTCATCTAAAAAATAATAATCGACATCAATCGATAAAGCTAAAGCGATGAATAATTGACGAAGCATACCTTTAGAAAAACCATCAATTCTCCTTTTTAAAGGTAGTTCAAATGAAGAAATGATAGAATAAAATTTTTCTTCGTTGATATCATAAAATGTCGAATAAAAAGAATAGACATCTTTAATAAAACTACGCTTTGGAAAATAGGGATTATCTGAAAGAAAAAAGACGCGGCTTTTGCTGGAATCTAGATTATGAGACTCTCCATCTATATAAATAAAACCTTCATCAGGAATAATAACATCAGACATCAATCGAAATAATGTCGATTTACCTGCGCCGTTATGACCAACTAGTCCGATTATTCCTCCATCAAAATCAATTGATAGATTATTAATCGCTGTCACATCCGAAAATCTTTTTGTTAAATTAACAATATGGATCATCATTTATCCTCCATTAATTTTAAAGCGTTGATAATATCGTTTTTAGAAAAGCCATTAGATAACAATTCTTGTAATTTATGAACTAACATTTCATTTTTATTATCATTAATATTTTTAATAGAAACAAAATATCCTTTTTTAGGAATAGAAATAATATAACCCTCATCAATCAATTCTTGATACCCTTTAACGACGGTATTTGGATTGATATTAAAACTGATGGCTACTTCTCTAACGCTTGGAAGCATATCATCAATCTTAAGCAACCCTTTATTAATTAAATCGAGAAAATAATTTTTAATTTGTAAATAAATTGGTAAATCGTTATTGAGCTTCATATCTGTATTAACTGTATTATATATCTATTACCTCTAATAAAAAAGAGGTTTATGACCTCCCTTTTAAAATTTATTTGAATTCGCCCGGATTATAACAAGCTCGTCCTGTTTCAATGATGGCTTTTTCTACTCCTCCTCTATCGATATGAAGAGCCTTATATGTCGCTTCGATTTCATCTTCTGGATAATAAAAATAATCGGACTGAATATCTTTCATTACGTAGACGAAATCTAAACCGTGATGCAAACCTTTCTTTAAATCTTTTTTCATCATCGTTTTAGCGCCTAAAGCACAAATCCAAACAGGTGGATTAATAATCTTACGCGGTTTGCCTTGTATTCCGATTAATAAACGATCAAGCATCCAATTAAATGTATGATTTTCATCTCCGATAGCGTAATGTTTTCCATCTTCTCCATATTCCAAAGCACCAACAAGCGCTTCTCCAATATGTCGAGTTGTAGTCATAACACTCCCACCTTTAGGAAAATAGATGGCTTTCCACCCATTAGCGAAGTTATCTAAGAACGCTCCTCTCCAAAGTGGAACACGGTGAGGACAGGTTCCAAATATATACGGCAATTCCATAATGCAAACTTCCATCTTAGGAAGTCCATCCATTTCGCAGTGACAAACATCAATTATTTTCTCAGCTTGTTCTTTTCTAACCTTAATATAGGGATGGATGATGGATAATTTCTTCTCTGGAAATTTGCGGTCAAAATAGAGAAAATAAGATGAACAAAGTGATGATTTCTTAATTCCGGCTTTTCTTGCTGCTCTATACACTTTTGCGCAGTGTTCCACTAGTCGAAGATGGAAATAATGATATGCATCTTCATTTGGTGAATAGCGATCATCTGGCCCGACAGCGTAAATCATTTCATCATAACCTTTAAAGATTTTAATGAGTTCATCTTCACTCATTTCAAAAACATCGCCCGTAATTTGTTTTACTTCTTTTGGGTACCATTCACTAGCGCAAGCATCATCAATGGCTAAAGAGGTGACATGATAGCCACGTTCAAGCGCCACATAAGTGGCTTGGGAACCTAATAAGCCGGTTCCACCAACAATAATTAGTTTCATATATTTACCCTCTATGTCTTTATTATTAATAAATCAAATTTTAAAAATTAAATCTAGTAAAATTATTTTTAATAAACTTCTAAATGTTTTTTAATCCAGTCAAATGTATCAGATAATGTTTCACGAAGTGGACGTGCACTATAATTTAATAATCGTGTGGCTTTATCATGAGAATAAGTAGGATTAGCCTTTAAACAAGTCATAGAATGTGAGGTAAAAAGAGGCTTTTTTCTTTTTATTTTGTAAAGTAATTCTAAAAAAGGAGCAAATATTTTTACTAACCACGTTGGAAGAATGAGTCGATATGAGCCGGTATGAGTAATCTCATTACATAATTTAATTAAAGAAGAGATCTTAACTTTATTTCCACTTAAAATGTAACTATGTCCACTTTCCTTAACATTAAGCGAACTAATAATGCCGTATGATACATCTCTCACATCGACAAGATCATATCCACCTGTCACGATGATTTTTAATTTTCCTTTTAAATATTTATATAAGACATAATTAAGCGGTCCTTTTAAATAATCTAAAGGCCCCAATAATGCGCTTGGCATAATAACATTCACCCAAATCTTATCTTTTTTTGATAAGACATATTCACTTGCTTCAGCTTTAGATTCAGCATAAACTCCGATAACATCATTTTTATTAAAACTAGAAGGTTCTCTTATTATTTTATTTTTCTCGCCTTTAATCGCGTCGACAGAAGAAATATAAACGAATTTATCCATGTGACAAATAAGGGCCATATCAAGAGCGTTTTTAGTTCCACTAACATTAACTAATTCCACTAATGGATCCTTCTTTTTATAAATCGAAATAAGCCCCGCTGCGTGAATTACATAATTTAAAGAACTTCTATTAGTTTTATAAAAATTACTAATATCTTCTTTATTTAAAATATTCCCTTTAACTAGACTAACTCGAGAATCATTAAAAGGCATTATCTCTTCATTAGGCAAAACTAAACCAACGATTAAAACATCCTTTTGTTTAAGAATTTCACAAACAATATTTCGACCAAGATGTCCTGATATCCCGGTGATGTAATAAGTAATCATATTTGTTTCCGCCTTTACTATGTGATTAGTTAAAGTTAAAAATAAAAATGAACAAAATTATAGAGGAATGTAATTAAATAAATATTCTAATATTGATTTTCTTTTGATGATACCGATATATTT
>CAVDWX010000012.1:0-6186 GCA_963612735.1 Gemmiger formicilis
TTTTGCCGAATTTTTCTAAGCCTTCAATTAATTCATTGCTAGCTCGACCAGCATTCATCTTATCACGGAAGTATTTAAGACCGTTCGCGTTAGAAACTTCATATTGACTTTTAGCATCGTTCCAACAAAATCCGTCAGCATACTGGGTTAAGATAACAACGTTGTCACCAATCGTATTAGCGGATTCATCGAGTATGAAACCACCATCTTTTCGGCCAACTAGTTTACCAAAGGTGTCTTTTTCTTCTTTAATTATGCTGTAATCTTGGATAATAGTAGTATCTTTAATTGAATTACCAGTAAATGTAGATTTACTTGTTTGAACTTGACCGGCAATACCGCCTAAATCACGATACGCTTTAACAGTACAACCTTCCACACTACAGTTAGTAATAGAATTAGTCACTTCTCCAGCTATGCCAATAAGTGCTCCCGCTTTATCACCATTGTCATATTTATTATCCTTAATTAAAAACTGAGGAACAGATGTAATCTTTGAATCATAAACGTGGCAACTATCGAGATGAACATTTTGACCATACCCAAGAATTGCACCAACTCGTCCAAAACCAGCAACATCAGCGTTTTTAACGGTTAAATTGTTAATCTGTATTCCAGTAGCGGAACCAAATAATCCAACATTCTTGCTAGTTTCGTCAAGTCCTGAATCATTGGTTAAGTATTCACTAACGACAAAATTAGAAATTGTGAAATCACCGCCATCAAAGACCGAGAAATCGTTGACATTCCAATTAATTGGTGTCCACTCAATACCATTGAGGTCTAGGTTATTTTTTAGTTTAACACCATTAGGATATGTTGTTTTTTTAATTTCATCCGCATGACGTTGAAAATATTTTAAATCACTTATAGTATAAATTTCTAAAACTCCTTCTTCAGGATCAGTAGTTTCAGCATTTCCTTGTACAGCATCAACGCTACTAATTATGTTACAGGTTTTGCCTTGATACTCATTTCCTACCGAGCTAGGAAGTTCGATTTCAACATGCGTAATCGCGGGGCTAGTTTTTACCTCTAAGGGTGCGTATTTAGAAATAGTTGTTTTGCCTTCATATGTTTCATCACCTAAAGTCATCTTAAGGCCTTCAAATAAGCCATCACCTTCGGCACACATTATTTTGGTACGATACTTAATAGCTACATTAGAATTATTAGTAATTCGAATATCAAATGTAACTTTATCACCTGGAGTAACACTGTTAAGCGTAAGAACTCCTTCACTTAAAGTAGCGGTACCACCATTTGCAAATTCACCGTTTTGAAGGCCATATTCAGTTGATAATTTAATTTTCTCATTATCATCAGCAACAACACCAGTTAAGTCCTTACCGGTATAAGTGTGCATGTTTTCAATAGTTGCTGTGACACTAACCTTACCAGATGTAACAGCAATATTAACTTCATCTTTACTGGTAAATAAAGCATAAGTAGAGCCTGCTAAAAGAGAGCCCGCTAATGCGATAGCGCCTAAAGAAGAAACAATAATGCTATTTCTTGTTTTTCTTTTCATATGTTTTTCCTTTCCAAAAGTAAAGCCAAATAATATAACAAAATTTCGCTTACTTTTTTTATGCTTTAAGCATAATCAAAAAAAAAAAAAAAAAAAAAAAAAACAAGTACCATTTAAAATATGTTAATTGAATAATTAATTGCAACTACTCTTCTTATTTAGTTGCAATTGCCTTTTCAGTTAAAATATTCATAGAGCTTCCTTCGCGTGAAAGGAGTAACCATGAGTAAAAAAGAAAACTCAAGGAATCATTTTACGTCACATGAGAGATTCTTAATTTTAAAATATCTCTCGCTTAATTACACCATTCCCAAAATAGCAAAATTACTGAAAAGGAATAAATCTTCTATATATCGTGAAATAATCTTAAATTCTGTTGTCGAAAATAGGACATTTATATGAAGATTACTTGATTTTCATGAAGCAGAATCCTGATTCTATTGTCGTCCAATGTGATACAGTTCATGGCAAAAATAAGGATAGTCAATGCTTACTAACTATTCATAGTGATCAACTTCATTTTCAAATGTATTTCTTACTTAAAAATGGAGCTTCTGCAAAGGCGGTAAACAAAATATTTTTAGGCTTAAAAGAAAAGCTAGGAATAGAAATGTATAAGATGCTATTTTCCACGATGCTTTTTGATAACGGGGTCGAATTCGATAAGATACTAGAGTTAGAATTTGATGATGTGACCGGAGAAAAATTATCTAACATCTTTTTTACTAGGCCATATCTTTCCACGGATAAGCCGGAATGTGAAAGAAATCATGTTTTGTTTAGATACATTAAAAGTAAAGGCAAAACATTGGATGATTTAACACAAGAAGATGTCGATATTATTAATTCCAGCATCAACTCTTATCCAAGAAAATCCATAGAATAGAAAACACCTATTGAAATGATGAAAGAAAAATATGGTGATGACGTCATTACAAAACTAGAAATCGAAGAACTTGATAGAAAGGATGTTACCTTAAGAATAGATGCAATAAAGAGAAAGAAGAAATAAAGTTGTTTTATTAATTAATTCCCCCGTATTTCGTGGGTAAAGGATGGCTATTAATGATTAATAACACAAACCCATGAAAATACGGGGGAATTAATAAAAAATCGGACAACTAGGTAATCGAAAAAACGCCCTCTTACCGGCGTTTATCGCGAATGGAAGCTTACCTACTTAGTTGCTTACCAAGTTGCAAAAGCGATTTCAACTAACAAAAATTAAGAAACGATTAACTTTTGTTGTACTATTACATAAAGCTTTAACCAAGATGATTACCACCACTTGGAGGGTTGAAATTATTATTGTTATTATTTCCACCACCTAAGTGATTTCCACTAGTGGGTACATTATATGAATTATTGTTATTAGAATTTCCACCTAAGTGATTTCCACTAAAAGATGAATTATTAGAATTAGATAATGAATTATTAATAATGTTAGTATTAGAAGGAACTATTTCAACATTGGGATCATAATCTAAGGAAGCACTACTATTTTCAATATTAGTGGATAAGGAGCTTCCTCCATGACGGACGGGTCTATTTCTATTTTTATGTACACGGGGTGCTTTTTCTTTTTTAACGCGTTCAGGATGAGGCTTTTTATAACTTCCGTATTTAAGCATATTATGATTTCTAATTAAAAGGATGGTATACATAATTGGATAGACAAAAACACTGAGCACCATATTAGCAAAAAACATCAGTATAGAATAAACGATAAATGCCATCAATTTAATAACAAATAGAAAACATCCTAGGATAAATAAAAAGATGACAGTAAAAGAATTACCTCGAGAAACAGATACATTAGTGTCGCTCACATAAACTTCGTAATCATCAGTATTTTCTTGATAATTGTATAGAAGAGAAAAAGTTCTAATCTTCCATAAAATTCTAATAACTGGGTCTTTTCTAACAATATTTAAAACAATACCAGCAACGACAAAATAGCCGACAAATATATATACCGCTGTTTGATCAAGTGTATGAGACATGCCAAGGATAAAAAAGATGAGATAGGGTAAACCGAGTAAAGAAGTACTTAAGATAAGGTATTTGAGGTCTCTTTTGTAAAGGAGTTCAATACCCGCCATATCATCAGCGGAATATAAATTTTCTTCTTTAAATTTTTTACGAGCGAAGAAATCTAAAAGAAAATATAAGCCACCAAAAACAATGCCTAGAATACTAAAAATAAGAGGATTATCCAATATTTCGTTAATAAAGGCACCAATATCACTTGAATAAATTAACATAAAATTACCTCAAACCTTCCTTAATTTATCTTTCACACATTAAAAAGTCAACATATTTTAACTTTTATGAGAAAAGTAAGCCATAGCGATACCTCCCGCCACTGCGACATTGAGCGAATCAATGTGAGAAATATCAATTTTCACTTTGACATCCGCCAGCGCTAAAGATGAAGCGCTAACACCATGAGATTCATTACCTAATACTAAAACAAATTTATCAAATGACTCCGTTTTAAAAAGTGAAATACTATCATTACTTAATGTGGTAACGATGATCTTATTTTTGTTCTTATAATCTTTTAAATCCATCTCAACAACTGGAATTAAAAATATCGCCCCTTTTGAAGAAGCAATCACTTTTTCATTATAAATAGAAACAGACTCTTTTGAGACTCCCACTAAGGAAAAATCGAAAGCTAACGCTGTTCGAATTAATGTTCCTAAATTTCCAGGGTCATTAATATTATCTAAATATAAAATACGATTTTTATCCTTAGGAGTTAAATGCAGTTCATTAGCGATGAAAACTAATTCGGGATTAACGCTATAAGAAATCTTTTTTAAAACATCTTCATTAACTAAATATTGGTTGATATTATCAGGTAAATCCATCCATTCTAGCGTAAAGACGTCACTCACCACTCCGGCTTTAAGGGCTAATTCTAACGCTTTTTTAGATTCCGCTAAAAATTGATGATGAATCTGACGATATTTCTTTTCTTTTAAAGAAGCAGCGTATTTAATCTTGACATTATTTTTCGATAAAATCGTACTAACCATGATATATTCCCTTTCTTAATTTATAGTGAGCTTCATCATAAGAAGGAAAATATTGATAAACGATATTATAAAAATTTTTGGAATGATCAAAATAATATTCATGAGCGAGTTCATGAACGACAACACTATCGATGACATCGAGTGAATAATGCATTAACACTAATGCAAAAGAAAGTGACTTACTCCTTCGCGAATTTGAGCCGTAGCGGGTCGTCATATTTTTTACTCTTACTTTATAAGGTGATAAATTCATACGATGTTCGTAAAAACGGACACGATTTGTTATGAATTTTAAAAAGAATTTCTTGAGTTTATCATCTAATTCTTCTTTTGAGCTATATTTAATTTCACTGTCATCAGAAAAACGGATAACTCCACTACTATAGATATCAATTTTACTGCCTAAAAGATAGATAAAATTATCTCCTTCATTTTTAGGTTTAGCTTCATATTTTTCAATCATTCGTGGAGCAAATCTATCAAGACCTTTTACAATTGAATTTTTTAAAGCATATGTTGGTGCAGAGATGATAAATTGTTCGTCTTTAAAGCGGTAAACAATATTCTTCATTTTCTTACGATTGACAATGACTTTATATTCTTTTCCTTTATATATATAAATAAAATTTTCCGCCATGGGCTTATTATACCTTGTCAAGTTAACAATACAAATATAGAATATCAAAGGTCGATTATGGAAAAGATATTAATTAGTGCTTGTTTAGTGGGGGATAAGGTGAGGTATGATGGAAAATCTTCCTATAATCCACTGATTGAAGAATTATTAAAAAATTATGAATTAGTCCCTTTTTGCGCTGAAGTTGAAGGTGGGCTACCCACTCCTCGAGTTCCCGCTGAAAGAAAAAAAGAAAAAGTCATTAACGCTAAAGGTAAAGATGTCACTAATAACTATTTAAAAGGGGCCGACTTAGCGGTTAATATTTGTTTATATCTAGGTATAAAAATCGCGATATTAAAAGAAGGCTCACCATCTTGTGGAGTAAAAGAAATACATGATGGTTATTTCCAAAACCGTAAAATAAAAGGTGAAGGAATTTTAAGCGAAACCTTAAAAAGAAAAGGAATTCGCGTCATCTCAAGCGAAGATATTGAATCCTTTTTAAACGAATAAAAAAGAGGAATATTTCATCCTCTAATAATTATTCTTTTGTCGGTCGACATTGACCGCTAATTTTTTTAAATAAGCTTCTTTCATCTTTTTCTTATCATAACCAAGAACATATAAAAGAGCTAAATAAGATTTAAAAGCTTCAATATATAAGACATTGTTATTATCCTCATCGAATTGATCGATGAGATGGTAGACGAGTAAAAATTGATTGGTTAAATCGAGTTTTGATTTATCGATTTCTACTTCATCAGGCGTATAGCCGATATCGATGCCTAAAGAGAGAAAGAAATGAAGTCCATCCGCATATTCATCTAAGATGACATCGTCTTCCATTTTTCCTTTATTAGACCAAAATTTAAAGCATCTTGTCGTATTAGCTAATTCGCCTAATTCCGTATATAAAGCTAATATTCTTTGATTTCTAGTTGTTTGATATGAAATATGATGAAGGTCAGCAATTTCTAAATCTAATTCTTTTT
>CAVDWX010000012.1:6196-11493 GCA_963612735.1 Gemmiger formicilis
GTCATATTATTTCACTTTCTCAAGATGCCAAATTTCACTGGCGTATTGTTCAATTGTTCTATCAGTAGTAAAGAAAGAAGAATTAGCAATATTGATTAAACACATTTTTTGCCAGTTGAGTTTATCTTGATATAATCGTTCAATTTCTTCTTGTGCTTTAACATAAGCATCAAAGTCTTTTAAAATGAAGTATTCATCACGTTTATTCATGATTTCATCAAAAATCATTCTAAAGCGATCAGGGCGATATTCAACCCATTGTCCTTGGAATAAAGAATCCATAATGTTTTTAACTCGATTATCGCTATTATAGATATCCCATGGAGAATAAGAATTATTTTGACGCAAAACCTCCGCTTCATCAGCGTTAAGCCCAAAGATAACAGCGTTTTCTCTTCCCGCTAAATCGACGATTTCAATATTCGCGCCGTCTAATGTTCCTAAAGTAATGGCTCCATTCATCATAAATTTCATATTTGAAGTACCGCTGGCTTCTTTTCCGGCCGTAGATATTTGTTCGGATACATCAGAGGCTGGAATAATTAATTCAGATAATGAGACGCCATAATTTTCAATGAAGACCACTTTTAAATATTTATTGGTTTCTTCATCATTATTGACAACATTAGCGACCGCTAAGATGAGTTCGATTATCTTTTTAGCGTAATCATAGCTTGGTGCTGCTTTCGCTCCGAAAAAGTAAGTATGAGGATAGATTCTAAATGAAGGGTCATCTTTCATTCTTTGGTACAAATACATGATATGGAAAATATTTAATAACTGTCTTTTATAAGCATGTAAACGTTTAATTTGTACATCAAAGATAGAATGAATATCGATATCAATGCCGTTATGTTCTTTAACATATTTAGCTAATTTAATTTTGTTAGCAAGCTTAATTTTGTCTAACTCAGTTAAAACTTCTTTATCATCTTTGAATTTTTCAAAATTCTTGATAAGAGGAAGATTATTTAACCAATCAGGTCCGATTTTAGAAGTGATTAAATCTCTTAAATTTGGATTGGCGATTAATAGCCATCGGCGATGGGTAACTCCATTAGTCTTATTGTTAAATTTATAAGGCATATATTTATAGAAATCTTTAAATGTAATGGCTTTTAAAATTTGGGTATGAAGTTCAGCCACTCCGTTAACCGAAAAGCAGGTATAAATGGCTAAATTGGTCATATGGATTTGTCCATCTTTTATAATGCTCATCGTATATTTAGAAGCATCATCAATATTTTTTTGGTTCAATTCAATGAGAAATCTTCGATTGATTTCTTCGATAATCATATAACAACGAGGAATGATCATTTGGACATAATTAACTGGCCATTTCTCTAACGCTTCCACCATGACAGTGTGATTAGTATAAGCCATGCAGTGAGTTACTTCTTCCCATGACTCATCCCAACCCATATCATATTCATCCATCATAATTCTCATCATTTCAGGAATGGCTAAGATTGGATGCGTATCGTTTAATTGAAAGACATAATGTTTAGAAATACCTTTTAAGGTGCCGTGATGATGGAAGTAAGATTTAATGGTTGACTGTAAACCAGCGGAAACGAGAAAATATTGTTGACGAAGTCTTAAAATTCTTCCGCTTTCTGTTGAATCATCTGGATATAAACCATGGCATAATTCTTTTAAAGCATTTAAATAATTTGTAAAAGACATGCTCTTTGGTAAATTTTCACTGCTTGGTTCGGCGCTCCAAAGACGTAAAGTATTAGTGATATGGTTATGATATCCAACAATTGGAACATCATAAGGAACCGCTCGAACACATACTGGATTAACTGTTCTAATGCCATAGCTTCCATCAGGCTTTAAATAAGTTTCAGGATTACCTTCAAATTTTACTTCAACGGCATATTTAGGCTTTCTGACTTCCCAAACATTACCGTTAGTGAGCCATTGATCAGGTAATTCAACTTGTTTGCCATTAACGATTTTTTGACGGAAAAAGCCGTATTCGTAGCGGATACAGTTACCATGTCCTAAATATCCTAAAGAAGCAATGGAATCTAAAAAACAAGCGGCAAGTCGACCAAGTCCACCATTACCTAAACCAGCATCTGGTTCTTGTTCGATTAAATCATTGATATCGATGCCTAAGTCTTTTAATCCTTCAGCGGCGATATTATCGATATTGAGATTGAACAAATTGCTCTTCATCAATCTGCCGATGAGAAATTCCATGGAGAAGTAGATGAGTGTTTTTTTATCTTTTTTTACGCTTTCTTCATGAGATCTGACCCAGTCCACATTCGCGTAGTCTCTCACCATTTCTCCTAAAATTTCGTATCTTTCCGTGATATGACTTTCTGGAATCGATATGCCATATCTTTCAAGCATTCTTCGCGTATACTCTTTTTTAAAATTTTCTTTGTTTGTAAACATATTTACCTTCCTTAATATATATTAATTATCCTATTTCTTCTTTTTAAAAATACATGCACCATAAGACGCTAATTTGATGCACATATGGAATGGTTTGCCTTCGCTACCTCCAGGATAAGAATTAAGAGGAAGGCCGTTATATTGATTCCATCCTCCATAAACATCCTTATCCGAATTAAATATTTCTTCATATGTTCCTTCATGAAGCAAAGGAACATCGTAATATTCAAAATAATTAGGTGTCATATTGAAAACAAAAACTAAGATATCATCATCATAATTTCTTTCAAACGCAAAAACGGATTGGTCGGCATTATCCACCATTAGCCAGTTAAATCGAGCGGGATTATGCTCTTCGCAGTGCATAGCTTTTTCATGACGATAGATAAGATTTAAGTCTCTCATGCAGCGAAATACACTATCGTGTTTTGGAAATTTCTTTAAATTCCAAGGCAAAGATTTAAGTTCGTTCCATTCATCAAATGAAGCGAGTTCATTGCCCATAAAATTGAGCTTTTTACCAGGATGGGCGAATTGATAGGTGAATAAATTTCTAAGTAAAGCAAACTTAGTGTCATAATCACCATATAGTTTATTGATGAGCGTTCCTTTTCCATGTACGACTTCATCATGCGAAAAAGGAAGTAAGAAATTATCGCTATAAAAATAAGCCATTGAGAATGTCAATTTATTGTGTTCATATTTTTTATAAATTGGATCTTTAGAATAATATTTAAGCGTATCATTCATCCACCCTAAATCCCATTTATAATCAAAGCCTAGTCCACCATATTCAATTGGCTTAGTGACGCCACAAAAATCAGAAGAATCTTCCGCAATCATCATAACATTAGGATGAGCGTAATGAATTTTTCCATTAAGTCTTTTTACAAATTCAATAGCGCCATCATTTTGCCCGATTGATTTATCTCCGTTATAAAAAATGATATTGCTGACCGCATCCACTCGAATTCCATCGAAATGAAACATACTAATAAAATAATTCATCGCCGACATTAAAAAGGAGCGGACTGGATCTTTTCCTAAATCGAATTGATAACTACCCCAAGGAGAAACTCTCCATTTGTTATCATATTCAAATAGATGTGTTCCATCAAAATTAGCAAGAGCCCATTTATCAATCGCAAAATGAACTGGAGCAAAATCTAAAATAACCCCAAATCCCGCTTGATGGAGACGATCGACAAACGACATGAGTTGGAAAGGATTACCATATCGAGAGTCAACGCTATAAAAGCCGGTAGCTTGATAACCCCATGACCCATCAAATGGATATTGAGTAATGGGCATAATTTCAACATGAGTAACTCCTAAAGAACCTAAATAAGGAATGAGGTAATCACACACTTCTTCATAGGAAAGAAGGTGACCATCTTCTCCTCTTTCATGCCATGAGCCAACATGCATTTCATATATTGACATAGGTCGATCAAAATTACGGTTTTGATGGAGTGAATATTCTTCATCATGCCAAGCAAAATCACGAATATCAAATAGTCTAGAACAAGTCGCAGGACTTCTTTCAGAGCAAAAGGCAAATGGATCAGCTTTATCAACGTATTTACCTTTCGCATTTTTAAAATGATATTTATAGCATTGATAATTATATAAATTAGGAATAAAGAGTTCGTAAACTCCCGATTCATCGATTTTATTCATCTTATCAATCGTAACGTTCCAGCCGTTCCATTCACCAATAACAGAAACATCACTTGCAGAAGGAGCGTATAATCTAAAAACAACTCCATTTACTTTTTTTCTTCCTATTTTTCTCGTCTCAAAATGAGCACCAAAATAAGTATAGGCGTCAATACATTGTCCCATTAAGAAGTCGTAAACTAGTCCATATGCCATAGAGCGTATCTCCTTTTTGCTGTAATTGATTATATAAATAATCTTATTAATATAAAAGCAAAAAATTAATCTTTAGAAAACGATTTCCTAATATTAGAAAAAACCTATTATCTCAGTTAAAAGAACTCTATATTGGCAAGGTAATGCAAAAATTCATCTTCGCAAATGAATTCATTATTAATATACGTTGCTTTAGGTAAAGCGGTATCCAATGAAAAAGCGACATCATCATTGACTTTATAAAGGTTTATGTAATTATCAACATAATATATTTGTTCACTATCATTATCGCAATTAATCATTTTTACAAATTCAGAATATTTAAAAGGAACTAAATCATCATCAAATTCAAAGCAACAATAATTTATGCTAGTGTTATTGAAAAGAACGTTTGATTGATAATGAAAACTTTTGCGGCATAGAACGTTATTATGAAAATAGATGCTTATTTCGAAATAATTCTTTTCCTCTCCGTCAATATGTTGAGAAGTGTCTTTAAGATAATTATTAAGTTCAGCACCTAGGATATTTTTTATTGGCATTGCTAATGTGCTAACAGAGCAATTATTTAACAACGCTTTAATAGAGAAAGATTCCTTGTCCTCGACTAATTTTCCTTGAATAGTAGTCTTATTATTTTTGGACTTGATTTTATATTCTTCATAGCAATTAGTGTAATTCGAATAATATTTCTTGTAGGTTTTCCTTTGATAATTAATCCAATTAACATTATTAGTGACCATCCCATTCTTATCATTAGGTAAAAAAGTCAAATTAACAACAGCGTTAACTTCTTCTTTGAAAAAAACTTCATCCTCGGCAGAATCTTTAAAAAAGCATTTATTCAATTGAGAAGATTGATAAAAATATGTTCCATTTTCGAAAGTAAAATCATTGCCATATTTTCCTTTGAAATTATTAATAAATATGTCTAATTCATTAGAAGTTTTTTCACAACTGCACAAAACAAACAAAAGTGAAATAATAAATAATTTCTTCATATATTACCC
>CAVDWX010000013.1:0-2149 GCA_963612735.1 Gemmiger formicilis
GACAATGAGTAGATCCACAGTTTGGGCATGTTTTACTCACTTTTTGAGTTAAAGATATAAGATGTCCTCCATCAATATCGCTAACTACAACAGAGTTAGCTTCATACTCTTTGGGATTAAGTCCGTACAAACTTAAAATTTTCATGGTAAAATCCATATAAAAACCTCCTTTGGATTTGTACAAATAAATCATATAGGAGGTTTTATATTTATTAAATCTAGTTAAAGCTCTTTATTCGAACGGGGAGCCGTCCCAGCTTATACCACGCGCGATTGTGGAGAGCCTAAAAAGAAATAAGTTTATTTATATGATATTTATCGCTAGTGAATTTAAAATAATGATTTATTTTTTAACTGAAACAAATTAATTAAATTAGACAAAAATAAATATCGATGTAATCGTAACAAATAATATAATTACTTAATTTTTAATTAAGGTAAAACTATCAACCAAAAAAAAGAAGGGATTTAATTTGATTGATTTAGTAATCAAATTCTTCTATTGTTTAGTGGATTAGAAGGAAAAATAACAAATATGAAAAAGAAAACAAGAAATGGCATTATTCTTTCTTCACTAGCGGCAATCGCAGTCGCGAGTTCTCTTATCGCAGGATCTACTTATGCTTTATTTACCAGTAAAGATGAAGTTAATATTGCTGTTACATCTGGTAAGGTTGATGTAACTGCAACTATTAGTGATTTAGTTGCTTATACACCAACAAGTATTGCTTCTGATGGAACTCTTGTTGATGATGAGAACATAGCAAAGCAAAATTCTAACACCCAATGGACGTTTGGAAATGGTGGAACTGCTAGTTACGGTAATACTACAGGCGAACTTGCGCTTGATAGAATGACTCCAGGCGACAAAGTGACATTTAAAATTAATATTGCCAATAATTCAAATGTTGTTACAAAATATCGTACTGTTATTCAAAAAGTGAGCCCATCTGACGATACCATTTATAACGCTTTAAGTTTTGATATCGGCGGTTTGAGCAAAGAAGCTTCACTTGTTTGGCAAAATCTTGCTATTCCAACGACTCTTGGTGAAGTGGTGACAAGTTTTGATTGTGCAGTTGAACTTCCAACCACCGTCAGTGGTAGTGAATATATGGATAAGACTTGCACATTACAAATATTAGTCGAAGCCGTTCAAGGCAATGCAAAAACTTCTAATGAAGGCGCTACATATTTGATACATAATGATGCTGAACTTAAAGAATGTTTTGCAAAAATTGGTCAAGGTGAAAATATTGTTTTAGCTAATGATATTTCTTTAACATGCACAGGCGATAGTGCAACTGGTGTACTTGGCGCTTATGATACCTATTTATGTACTCCAAATGTTGTCTTTGATTTAAACGGAAAAACGATTACTGTTAACTCAAATGATATAGAATGTCTTGCAATCGTTGCTTCGAATGTAACCTTTAAAAACGGCAAAATTAAATCAGGCACTAATGAATCATCTAAAAGTGGTTATATTTCTTATCCATTATTGGTGACATCTTGTTCTAAAAATATAGTTCTTGAAGAACTTGAATTTTTTGGCGGAGTTTCAGTGGAAGGTATATCTACTGTTTCCTTTAAAAATTGTAAAATCACTGCGACAAATCATTTTTGTGTATATCTTGAAGACAGAAATGAAGTAACAATTGAGAGTGGTGAATTTTATTCTACAACAGATAAAATTCATTTCTTTATGGGTCAACCTACAGATAAGATTATTTTAAATGGTGGCACGTTTGTAAATAACACATGTTATTATTCTGGCAGTGGAACTTTCATAAACAATTCATCAGTAATAGTTACTAAAAAGCAACATAATTAATTATTTTGATACTTTTGATTTTAATTAAAAGTAGGCAAAAAATACAAAATTAGAATCAAATCAGAAGTGGAGAAAAATTCTTAATCAGATAAACTTCACTTTTTGTTTATAACTTCAAATCTTAAAGAGTATCAGTCAAATCTAGTATCGAAATTTAAAAACGTCACCATTCAAGCAAAGGAATTTTTCATTAGATTTAATGATTTTTCAAAGAAAAAAGATAAGATTATTCTTATGTTTATACATATTGTATTTTTTATTACCGATTGGTGTGAATTAAAAAAAGATTGATATTATCAAGACAAAAATTTTTAT
>CAVDWX010000014.1:0-16629 GCA_963612735.1 Gemmiger formicilis
AAAAGAATATCAATAATGCCGCCCTAGTGGTGGTTAGATATTACGGAGGAACTAATCTAGGAGCATCGCGCTTACTTAGAACTTATGTTTCTTCTGGTGCGGAAGTTATAAAATTATTTGAATAATAGAAAGAAGGAAATATGGCAGATTGTAATCATGATTGTTCATCTTGTTCTGAAAAAGAAGGATGTGGGGAATACGAAATTCCTAAAGCAAAATTAAACGATAGAAGCAAAATTAAAAGAATAATTGGTGTCCTATCTGGAAAAGGAGGAGTTGGTAAATCTTATATCACTTCTCTTATTGCCACTTATTTAAAAAGAAATGGTCATAGCGTTGGTATATTAGACGCTGATGTGACCGGCCCTAGCATTCCTAAAGCTTTTGGTATCAAAGCAAAGGCGACTGGAGAAGATCATCTCATCTATCCTTTAGAAACTAAAACAGGTATTAAAGTCATATCGGCGAATTGCTTGTTAGAAAATGAATCTGATCCGATTATTTGGAGAGGGCCTTTACTTGGCAATTTAGTAAGACAATTTTATGAAGATGTCTTATGGGAAGATTTGGAATATTTATTAATCGATATGCCACCAGGAACTGGTGATGTTGCCTTAACTATTTTCCAAATGTTACCAGTCGATGATTTAATTATCGTCACTTCACCGCAAGATTTAGTATCTTTAATCGTTACTAAAGCCATCAAAATGGCTGAGATGATGAATATCAATATTCTTGGAGTAGTGGAGAATATGTCCTATATTGAATGTCCAGATTGCCATAAACATATCTCTTTATTTGGCGAATCACATTTAGAAGAATTTGCTCAGGAATTACATTTTAATATCTTAGGTAAATTGCCTCTTGTTCCTTCTAATGCCACCTTAGTGGACCAAGGAAAAATCGAAGAAGTTAAATTGCCTGAAATTGAAGAACTGATTAGAAAGATCGAGGAAAAATAAAATGTACGAATTTGAAGCTAGACGCAATAAATTATTTGCTTTAATGGAAGAAAATAGCGTCGCCCTTATCTTTGCTGGCGTTAGTAAAATATTATCAGAAGATGAATGCTATCCATTTGAATCAAACCGCAATTTCTTTTATTTAACTAATATTAAACAAGAAAATTCAGTTTTAATGCTTGTTAAAGGAATTGGGAGTACCAACACTTATTTATTCGTCGATGAATATAACGAATTAAAAGAGAAATGGACAGGAAAAAGAATTACATTTGAAGAAGCTAAAAAGGAAAGTGGTATTAATAATATTTATAGCACCGATAATTTAAAGACGATGTTTTTATTAGCTATCACTTTTGAAAATAATAATTATGGCGAAATTAGAACCCTTTATCTTGATTTAGCTCCGGAATTAAAAATAAAAGAAAAATATTCCACAATCGAACTTAAAAACGATTTAGAGAAGCAATATTCCTATTTAACAATATTAGATGCTTATCCACTTATTAGAAAGTTAAGAATGGTAAAGTCAGAATTTGAAATCGAACAACTTAAAGATGCGATTAGTTTAACTAGAAACGGCATTAATGATTTAATTCTTTATATGAAACCAGGCTTATATGAATACGAATTAAGCGATCGATTCGAATTTTTTGGAAGAAGTCATGGTCGTCACGGTTTAGCTTTTTCCACGATTAGTGCCGCTGGAGGCAATGCCACTTGTTTACATTACCCCATTCGTTTACAGGAAGATAAAATCAAAGATGGAGATCTAGTTTTATTTGATTTAGGATATGAAACTAACGGTTATAGCGCTGATATTTCTCGTACACTTCCAGTCAATGGAACTTTTACCCCTTTACAAAAGAAAATTTATACCGCTGTTTTAAATTGTAACAAAGCCGCGATTGAATATGTTCATGAAGGAATTACCTTAATGGATTTACAAAATTTTGCTATCGACTTTTTTACTAAAGAATGCGTTCGTTTAGGACTTATGGAAGAAGGGGATGATATTAAAAAATATTATTATCATTCCATTTCCCATCATTTAGGATTAGACACTCATGATATTTCTGATCGCAGTCTTCCTTTAGTAGCGGGCAATGTGATTACGATTGAGCCAGGTTTATATTTTAAAGAACACGGCATTGGTGTTCGTATTGAAGATGATGTTTTAGTAACTAATTCTCATGCGATTGTCTTATCTCGAGATATCAAAAAAGAGATTGAAGATATCGAAAAATTATTTAAATCAAAAGGAAATTTATGAAAAAATACATCCTCTCAATAGATCAGGGTACAACTTCCACTAGAGCTATATTATTTGATCATAATGGACGCGCTATTAATAGTGCTAGTCGTGAGATTTTTTGTTCTTTTCCTCATTCTGGATGGGTGGAAGCGAACGCTTTATCAATTTGGGTTAGTGTCATAGATGTTTGTAACGAAGTCTTAGTCAATGAAAATATTTCTTGGGATAATATCGATTCCATCGGTTTAACTAATCAAAGAGAAACAGCTGTTATCTGGGATAAAAGAACAGGACTTCCCATTTATAATGCGATTGTTTGGCAGTCTAGACAATCTTCTTTTATTTGTGAAAAAATGAGTAAATATAAAGATTTAATCCATCAAAAGACTGGCTTACTCATCAATCCATATTTTTCCGCATCTAAAATCAGATTCATTCTCGATCAGGTTGAGAGTGCTCAACAAGAAGCTTTACAAGGCAATTTATTATTTGGGACGATTGATTCTTGGCTTTTATATAAATTGAGCAAAGGCAAAATACACGCTAGCGATATATCTAATGCCTCTCGAACTATGCTATTTAATATCAATACTTTGAAGTGGGATGAAGAATTATTATCTTTATTTAACATTCCTTCATGTATGTTACCTAAGGTTTTGCCATCTTCTTATGATTATGGGAGTGCTTCTTTCTTTGATGAACGCATTCATATCCACGGAGTAGCGGGAGACCAACAAGCCTCTTTATTCGGGCAGACTTGTTTTGATAAAGGCGAATGTAAAAACACATATGGAACAGGTTGCTTTATGCTTATGAATATTGGTGATCATGTCACTCTTTCTAAAAAAGGGTTATTAACGACCATTGCTTGGCAAATAGATGGTAAAGTGACCTACGCTTTAGAAGGCAGCGTTTTTATCGGTGGAGCTTTAGTCCAATGGCTTAGAGACGAAATGAAGTTGATTGATACTAGTGCGGATAGCGAGACCAAAGCTAGGAAATCGACTGATTCTAACGGCATTTATATTGTTCCTGCTTTCGTAGGTCTTGGAACACCTTATTGGGATGACGAAACGCGCGGCTCGATATTTGGTTTAACTAGGAGCAGCACTAGAGAACAATTTGTGCGCGCATCTTTAGAAGCTATCGCTTATCAATGTAAAGATGTTTTTGAAGCGATGAAGACTGAAACTGGTTTAAAAATATCTTCTTTACGTGTTGATGGTGGAGCGACTGAAAACGATTTGTTAATGCAATTTCAAAGCGATATCTTACCGACTACAATCAAATTACCAGTTTGTTTAGAAGTGAGCGCTCTTGGAGTCGCCTATTTAGCGGGTTTATCTTCTCGTTTTTATAAAAATATTGATGAAATTAAGTCAATTCATGATTTTCAAAAAATCTTTACTCCGTCATTAACTAAAAAAGAAATTAACGAAAAATATAAAGGCTGGAAAAAAGCTATTAAAGCCGCACGCATGTTTAAATGAGGAATAAATAGTGGAATTAAAGGCACTTAACCAAAAAGAATTCAATGATGTTATCTCCTCTTTACATCTTAATTTTGATTTAGATTCTCTTTTTCTTTATGGCATTTATAATTCCGTTATTGAAACCATATCTTCTTTAGGAGATAGTCCTATTAAAGTTGATAAAAATAATATCAATCATATTGAAATTATCTTTTATTTGATTGGTGAATATGTCTATTCTTTAGCGGGCTTATCGCCTTTAAAAAAGAAAGAATTTTTAGAAAACGGAGAACAAATTGATTTATTAGTTTCAACCGTAGTGGATAAATATTTATCTTTATCTTTATTTAATCACCATGAAACTAAAGTTACTAATGCCTATTTTCCACCCATTTCTACGATTAATACTTATATCAATTTCATGCTCAATATCTTAAATACTTATAATAAAAATGATCCTCAAAGCACTCTTATAACTGATTTGTTGATTAAATCATTATCGATTGCTAGATGTATTCTTAATTTGTTAATCGAAGGGTATGAAACCGAAGCTTTTGCTTCTTGGAGAACTCTTCATGAATGTGAATGCACTCTTATATTATTAGATAAATACGGTGAAAATTTAATTAATGCCTATTTAAAGCACATGCAATATGGTATTGCTTTTAAAAACGGAATAAAGGATAAAACTAAACAAGATGCTATTTTTATCGAAATCAAAGAAAATATGAAAAAGCTCAATCTTAAAAGCAAAGATATGAAAAAATATATCGAATATGGATGGCTTATCAATATACCTGATGTCGATGTAAATAACTTTAAATACAATTTTAGAGATGGATTAGAAACCTTAGCGGGCTTACACATATATAGCGATAGATATATGATGTCTTCTGAAATTCTTCATAGTACGCCTCTTCTCATCTATTCAAATAAACAATATTTTTATTACGTCACATTACTTTCTTTATATGAATCGATATTTAGATTAGAAAAAGTGTTTGTCACTTTATTTATTCATAAATTTAATACTTCCGCGATTGAGCATTATCAGCGGTTAAGAGATGTCTACTATAAACAGCTTTTAAATATTCATCGCATAGAAATGAATTCGTTTATTCTTTTTCAAGAAAATGAGAGTAAATAAAAAAAGCCCTATAAATCGAGCTTTTTATTGTTTTGAATATTGATTTGATATTATACGTCAGCGTAACAAGATCCACCGATAAATTCACGCAATAAGGAATTGCATGGTACCCATTCATCGGGCATATCATCAAAGAATTTGAGCATGCGGATTAATCTTTCAGCCACTGGGAAATATTCTGAATCGGAATCAATCTTTTTTAATAAGGGCATCGCGTATTTTTTCATCGCACATAATTCATAAGACAATAATGAATTGAAGACATAATTAGCGCCTTCTTGAGTTTTATATATCCATTTGAATTCCCCGTTTCTCACACTTGACCACATGGAGATCGTTTCTTCTGCGGAAGCATTTCTAAATTGATAATCGCGAACAATCCTTCTTAATAAGCGTAAGTCAGTTAAAGAAAGTGGGTTATGATTATCGATATTTATTTGAGCTTGTGGGGCGATGAAAATCTTAAATTTTTGATGTGAAGGAATGGAAGAAGTCATAACATCGTTAAGGGCGTGAATGCCTTCGATGATGATAGGTTGATCTATTGGAACTTTTAATGTTCTTCCTTTTACTCTATGGCCAACTTTAAAATCAAATTTAGGAAGTTCAACTTCTAAGCCAGCGATTAAATCCGCCATATTCTGATTGAATAAAGCGATGTCTAAAGCTTCTACAGATTCTAAATCAGGATTCCCGTCTTCATCTTTAGGAGCATTTTCACGCGGTAAATAATAATCATCTAAAGAGATTCTAATAGGATTAATACCTCTTGATAATAATTCAATTCTTAAACGGTTCGCAAATGTGGTCTTACCACTTGATGAAGGCCCAGCAATACAAATAAGACGAATGTTTTCTCGATCCGCTTCGATTAAATCACCTAATTCAACGAGTTGACGGTTATGTCGACATTCGGATAAATTAATGACATCGACAACGCCATCTTTTTCAATTCTTTTATTGATACCAACGATAGAATCTGTGCCCGTTGCCTTGGCCCATTGATGAGCTCTTTTTAAGGTTTTTCCAAATGTTGGAGCGTCTTCAAAAGTGGGAATTCCACCATTTACTTCTGGGCGTGGATATTGAATGATGATGCCTGGATGATAAAATCTGACACTCCATTTTTTGATATAACCAGTGGAAGGAACCATGCGGTTATACATGTAATTTTTATAGCCATCGCATTCATATAAGTGACATGTTTTTTCAGGACGGTAATTTAAAATTTCTAATTTATCGAGATTGTCATTTGTAACAAATACTTCTTTTATTTCTTCTTTAGTAAGAACAAGGCGATTAAGTGGATAATTAGCTTTAACGATATTTTCCATTTCCTTTTGTAATTCTAAAACCATTTGTCCGTTGCTAGTTTGACCTGGATTTAAGATTTGCATGAAGATACTTCTTGAGACGTTATAAGAGAACCTAATCTTGATTTCAGGATGAATGCGATGCATTGCCATAGCGACGATATATCGTAAAGATGCTTCATAAATTGGTTTGGCATCTCTATCCTTCATGGTAAGAGGAACAATCGTCGAATCTTTTTCAATAATATAGGTTAATTCACGAACGCGGTTATTAACATAGGCGCATACGATATCTTGACTATCACCGACCACATCTAAAACTGAAACAGGATGGTCGTAAATTCTTTTTTCATCGTTAATAAAAACTTTAATTTGCATATAATAAACTCCTTTTCAATTCACTATGATTTTAAGAGTTAAATTTAAGAGTATCAACTACTTTTTTTGATGAGATTTATAAATTCAAAGTTATACAAAATATATCGATATATGCAATATTTATTGATTAATTGAGACTAATATGGTTTTGCTATCTATTTTTTCTTTCTTTTCTTGAAAAACCTTTAAATATTTTTATATAATATTTAGTGTGCTTTTGGAGGAAAATTATGAAAAATATGGTTTACATTCAATCGGGAGGACCGACTTCGGTTATCAACTCTTCTTTTTATGGTGCGATTAAAGAAGCGTTCCGCCATCCAAAAGAAATCGATAATGTCTATGGCTCTTTAAACGGTATAGAAGGACTAATTGATGATAAATTAATCGATATCGGTCAAGAAGATTGGGATCAAATTGAATTGTTACTTCAAACTCCTGGTTCTATTTTAGGAACGACGAGAATGAAACTTCCAAAAGATATTCGCGATCCAGTTTATTTAAAAATTATCGAAACATTAAAAAAACATTCCATTAAATATGTCTTCATCAATGGTGGAAATGATTCAATGGATACTTGTTATAAGATTTCGACACTTTGCAAAGAATTAAAATTAAATGTTCAAGTTATCGGTGTTCCAAAAACCATCGACAACGATTTAGCATGTACTGATCACTCTTTAGGATTTGGTAGTGCTGCGAAATTTGTAATCAATACTGTTAATGCGATTAGCACTGATGCTTGTTGCTTTAAAGTTGGTAAAGTTCATATCGTTGAAGTTATGGGAAGAAACGCTGGATGGCTTACAGCTTCTACCGATTTATTACCCGATGCTACTAGACCTCATTTAATCTATATCCCTGAAAATCCATTTACTGTTGATAAATTCTTAAAGGATTTGAAAAGAGTATATGACCGAGAGGGTTATGCTGTAGTATGTGTATCAGAAGGCATTCATTTTGAAGAACATGATTCTAGCTCCGCTCGAAAAGATTCATTTGGTCACGCTCAACTTGGAGGTGTCGCTAACGCATTATGTAAGATTGTAGAAGAAAGATTAGATTTACCTACACGCGCTGTTGAACTTTCTTTAACCCAAAGAGCTTGTCCTTTCTGCATCTCTTTAACCGATCGTCAAGAAGCGATTAGAACCGGAGAAATGGCGGTCGATGCTATTTTACAAGGCGAAACTGATAAAATGATTATCTTTAAACGCATTCGACAAAAACCATATCTCACTAATTTTGAATTAGCTCCTTTAAGCGACGTTGCCAATACTGAAAGTACTATTCAACCCTATATGATGAGCGATGATACTCGTATGGCGGATTCGTTTAGGGATTATGTTGCTCCTTTAATTGAAGGAGAAATAGACGTCGTATATAAAAACGGCATTGCTCAAATGGCAACATTTAAAAAAGTTATGGTGAAATAATGAAAAAATGGTATCAAAACCTAAATAAATTTTATAAAGTATGTCTAGTTTCTAGCCTTGTTTTAGTTTTGATTTTTATATTATTGATACCGTGCTTTTTCTTTAAATTAAAAGAAATTCCATTAGGAGTTTTATTAGGTACAGGTATTTCTATTTTCTTTTATTTTTTGCAAGGATTATTTGAGAAAAAAGACTTATTAAAAAATAGCGTTAAATGGGCCATCGTTTTGAATATTGGACGTTTTGTTATTTTTGGTGCTTTATTATTTTTTGTGGGTTATTTATATTATTTAATGCACCTCAAAATATTTAATATTTTTGCGGTCGCATTTAGCTATTTCATACCACTTGTTACGATGTGTCTTATTTTTATGAAAGGAGAAAGAAAATATGGATCTCAAAGCATTCTTTGATACCACTCTTGCTCCTGAAATATTCTCATCTCTCTGTGTGGTTTTGATTTTGTGCATTTTTGCCATCATCATTTTTATTAAAGCAAAACACGCTGACCCTCTTAAAAAACCAAAAGGGATTTTATTTGTCGCTGAAACATTAGTTAATTTATTCGATGGTTTAGTGGATGATTTGATGGGACCTCAATTTAAGGGCTTTGGTGGATTTATCATGGCTATCGCCTGTTATTTATTCATCTCCTTTATTTGGGGGTTAACAGGACTTCCTTCTCCTACTGCTTATCTTGCGGTCCCTTTATCATTAGGATTAGTGACCTTTACCATGATTCATGCGACTAGCGTTAAATATACAAAATGGGGATATTTTAAAAGATATATTGATCCATTCCCGGTTTTTTTACCAATCAACTTGATATCGATGTGGGCACCTTTATTATCATTAACGATGCGTTTATTTGGTAATGCCCTTGCGGGAATGACTTTGATGTCGATTATTTATTACGGCGTTGAAAATTTATCTGGTTTAGTGTTTTCATTTATCGATGGATGGGCAAAATATGTGATATTACCACCCTTTTTAACCCCTCTATTACATTGTTATTTTGATTTATTTTCAGGACTTATTCAAACGACTGTTTTTATCTTCTTATCGATGATATTCATTTCGAATGAAGCTCCTGAAATGGAAGATACAGTAAAGATTCAAAGAAAGGAGGAAGCTATTATATGACACCAGCATTTTGTGCAGCATTAACTATGTTCTGTGTTACTCCTAGCGCAATCGGCGAAGCTTGGGTTTGCGTTCATACAGTGGACGGCATTTCTCGTAATCCTGATGCGTACGGTAAATTAAGAACTAATATGATTTTAGCGTGTGCCCTAGTGGAAACGACCGCTATTTATTCATTATTAATCGCTATTTTATGTTTATTTGTTGCTTAATAAGGAGGACGTGAACAATGTTAAATTCGCTTTGGGTAATCTTTGATAATACTCCAAGTTTACCTAACAAAGATGATTACATTAGTAAAATTATCCCTAACTGGGTTTCTTTTACTGCACAACTCGGTGCTCTCATCGTCCTCATTATTATGATTATTGTTTTCGCTTATAAACCAGTGAAGAAGATAATCCAAAAAAGGCAAGATTACATTGAAAGCAATATTCATGATGCGGAAGTGAATAACGCTACTGCCCATGAAAACGCTTTGAAATCAGAAGAAATGGTTTTAGCGAGTAAACGTGAAGCCGCTTCAATTATTCAAAACGCCACTAATCAAGCTCTTTTAGAACGAAATAAAATCATCGAAGAAACTAATGCCTTGGTCATCAAGATGAAAAATGAAGCAGAAACAGACATTGCTTCTTCTCAAGCAGAAGCTTTAGAAAATATTAGAAAAGAAATGATTTCGATCGCTTTAGATGCTTCAAAAGAAGTTTTAGGAAGAGAAATTAATGAAGTGGATAACACTCGATTAATTGAAGATTTTATTAAGGAAACTAGTAATTAAGTATGAATGAGTTAGCTTCACGATACGCTTTAGCGCTTTATAACCTTTCTCTTGAAGAAGATAGGGTTTTGGAATATCAAGAGCAAATCAAAGTCCTCATCAAGGTCATTAAAGATAATATAGATATTTTAAATGTACTAGATAGCGACTTTATGACTTTAAAGGGAAGAGAAGCAATTGTTGATCATGTTTTTAAAAATGTCGATAAAAGCATTATTAATTTTATAAAAGTCATCATTAATAACAATCGAAGTTTGCATTTGCTTGATATATTCTATGCTTTCAATTCCTTATGCAATGAATATCGTGGAGTAAAAGAAGGACTTGTTTATTCGACGAGTCCGCTTAATGAAAAAGAATTAGCTTTAATTAGCGAAACAATCGCTAAAAAAGAAGGAGTTTCTCTCGAACTCAAAAATGAAATTGATCCAACCTTAATTGGTGGTGTCAAAGTGGTGGTTAAAGACCACATCTATGATGGAAGCGTCAAATTTCATATCGAGAGTATGAAAAATAGCCTCTTAAAAAAGGAGGAGGGTAACTTATGAAAATCAACGCCAATGAAATAAGCGCTCTAATTAAAGAGCAAATTAAAAATTATGAGAAAAAAATCGATAGTAGCGACGTTGGAACGGTTGTTACTGTTGGAGATGGAATTGCTCTCATATATGGATTAGATGAAGCTATGTTAGGTGAACTTTTACTTTTCCCTAATGATGTTTACGGCTTAGTCATGAATCTAGAAAGTGAACACGTTGGAGCGGTTTTGTTAGGCGATGATACATTAGTTAAAGAAGGCGACAAAGTTAAAAGAACGAAACGCGTCATGGAAGTTCCAGTTGGCGATGCCTTATTAGGTAGAGTTGTTAACGCTATTGGTCAGCCAATCGATGGATTAGGTGAAATTAAATGCACTTCCTCCCGTCCTATTGAAAAGATTGCCCCTGGAGTTATTACTCGACAATCAGTGGACACCTCTTTAGCTACTGGTATTACTATGATTGACGCTATTACACCAATCGGAAGAGGACAAAGAGAATTAATTATTGGCGATCGACAAACTGGTAAAACCGCTATTGCTATCGATACCATTATTAATCAAAAAGGAAAAGATGTGATATGCGTTTATGTGGCAATCGGTCAAAAGAATAGTACAGTGGCGCAAATCGTTGATAAACTCAAGAATTTTGGAGCTTTAGATTACACTGTTATCGTTTCAGCTTCAGCCAGCGAACCTTCCCCACTTTTATATGTCGCACCTTATGCTGGATGTGCGATGGCAGAAGAGTGGATGGCTAAGGGCAAGGATGTTTTAATCGTCTATGATGATTTAAGTAAACACGCTGTGGCTTATCGAACTTTGTCATTATTATTAAAACGTTCACCAGGAAGAGAAGCTTATCCTGGAGATGTCTTTTATTTACATTCGCGTTTATTAGAAAGAGCGTGCAAACTCTCTAAAGAATATGGTGGTGGATCTATTACCGCTTTACCAATAGTGGAGACGCAATCAGGAGATATTTCCGCTTATATTCCTACGAATGTCATCTCTATTACAGATGGGCAAATATTCTTAGTCACTGACTTATTCAATGCAGGTCAAAGACCAGCAATTGATGCTGGTTTATCAGTGTCTCGAGTTGGAGGAGATGCTCAAACTAAAGCGATGAAGCAAGTGGCGAGAAGCTTAAAAATTGAATTAGCGAACTTTGAAGAAATGAAGTCATTCTCTCAATTTGGTAGCGATTTAGATGCTTCAACTTTAAAAATACTTAATCACGGTGAAGTTTTACTCCAAGTTTTAAAGCAAAAGCAATATGAGCCTTATCCATTAGATAAACAGGTCTTCATTCTTTTTATGGCTAAATATTTATATTTGGATGATTTAGCTAAAGATAAGATTCCTTTAGTCTTATCTAAAGCATATGAATATGCCAAATCCACCCATAAAGAGATTTTAGACTCGATTTTAGAAAATAAAGAAATCAGTGAAGATAACGAAACTGCTTTACACGCTGTTATCACTGAATTCTTAAAGATGTATAAAGAAGAATTTGTTAAATAAATATGTCACAAGATACCATCAAAATTAAAAAAAGAATCAAATCGGTGACGGGAGCGTATAAAGTTACCAGTGCGATGAAACTTGTTTCCACTGTTAAATTGAAGAAATGGAAAAACAAGATGATTGCTAATAACTTATATAACAGCGAGCTTCAAGAAGTCGTCAATTTGCTTTTGAGGTGTTCTAAAAACGTCAATTCTCCTTTTACTAAAGAAAATAAAAGTGAAAAGCGTTTATTCATCATTATTTCTTCGACATTAGGATTATGCGGTTCATACAATATCAACATTTTTAAAGAAGCGGATGTTTTATTAAAAAAAGAAGATTCCGTCATCATTTTAGGAAAAAAAGGAATTGCTCATTTCTCAAATGAAATGTTTGATAAGATTGAGGGCTTTGATGATAATAAGGATTTATTAGAAAAGGATTTAGTTAATAATTTGTCTAATTTTGTTTTGTCTTCTTATATAGAAGGAAAATTCAGTTCTATTCATATTATTTATTCTAAATATCGCAATTCTTTAGCTTTTATTCCGACCTCTTATCAAATACTTCCTTTGGGAAATAATGATAATAAGGAAATAGACTTCCCACCAATATTTGAACCAAGTAAAGAAAAATTAATCGAAACATTAATACCTATTTATGTCGAAAAAACTATTTATAGCAAATTATTAGAAAGCGAAGTCAGCGAGCAAGCTTCTCGAAGTAACGCTATGGAAAACGCCACAAATAACGCTAAAGAATTATTAGATAATTTAAAAATCGAATTCAATAAAGCTCGTCAAAGCGCGATTACTCAAGAAATCATTGAAATTGTGGCTGCATCAAAAGCTGTTTAAGGAGGAATTATTATGTCAGAAAAGTTATTAGTTAAAGGTAAAGTGGTCCAAGTAGTGGGACCAATTGTCGATGTTAAATTTTTAAATACACACTTACCCGAATTATTAACAGCTCTATACATCAAACTTAAAGATGGAACTAATTTAGTTTGCGAAGTTGCTCAACATATCGGTGATGATATCGTTAGAAGCGTCGCTATGGGACCAACCGAAGGCTTAGTAAGAGGGATGGAAGTCATTGCTACTTTAAAGCCTATTGAAGTTCCAGTTGGAAGAGTAACGCTTGGAAGAATGTTTAACGTCTTAGGTGAAACAATCGACGGACTTGATGATAATGATTTAAAAAACGCTCGAAGAATGTCAATTCATCGAAATCCTCCTAAATTTAAGGATCAATCTGTCAAAACTGATATTTTTGAAACCGGTATTAAAGTCATCGACTTACTTTGCCCCTATGTAAGAGGTGGAAAAATCGGTCTATTTGGAGGGGCGGGAGTTGGAAAAACCGTTCTCATCCAAGAATTGATGAATAATATCGCTCATGAAAAAGGTGGCATTTCTGTCTTTGCGGGTGTAGGTGAAAGAAGCCGCGAAGGTAATGATTTATATAACGAAATGAAAGAAAGTGGAGTTTTAAGCAGCACTGCCCTTATATTTGGTCAAATGAATGAACCTCCAGGAGCGAGAATGAGAGTGGGCTTATCCGCTTTAACTATGGCGGAATATTTTAGAGACTACGAGCACACTGATGTTTTGTTATTTATCGATAACATCTTTAGATTTACTCAAGCTGGTAGTGAAGTGTCCGCTTTGCTTGGTCGTATGCCAAGCGCGGTTGGTTATCAGCCAACCTTAGCCACTGAAATGGGACAATTGCAAGAAAGAATTACTTCCACTAAAGATGGTTCTATTACTTCTGTTCAAGCAATTTATGTTCCCGCTGACGATTTAACTGATCCCGCTCCTGCTACAGCATTCTCTCATCTCGATGCTAAAACAGTTCTTGATAGAGCAACTTCTGCTTTAGGCATTTATCCCGCAGTTGATCCACTTAATTCGACGAGTACTGCTCTTGAACCTTCTATTGTCGGAGAAGAACATTATGACGTGGCAAGAAGAGTTATAGAAATACTTGAAAGATATAAAGAATTATCCGATATCATTGCTATTTTAGGTATGGACGAATTATCTGATGAAGATAAAAAAGTGGTGGAAAGAGCGAGAAGAATTCGTAATTTCTTATCTCAGCCCTTCCATGTTGCTACACATTTTAACGGCATTGATGGAATCTTTGTTAAAAGAGAAGACACTGTCAGAAGCTTTAAGGCTATTTTAGACGGAGAAGTCGATGATTTACCTGAAGCGGCGTTTCTTTATGTCGGCACTATTGAAGATGCTAAGAAAAAAGCGGAGACACTTAAATAATGAATAAATATATTCATTTATATATCTATACTTCTAATGGCAAATATTATGATGATTACATTTCTTTTTTAAGTGTAAAGTCATCTACATATTTACTCGGTATTTATCCTAATCACGCTCCTTTAATTACCACATTAGATATCTCGATGATGGTCATTAGAAAAGATGAACAAGAAAATGTCTACGCTATTTCTGGTGGGGTAATGAATATTAAAGAAAATGGAACGATATCTTTAATCCTTAATTCCATTGAAAGAAAAGATGAAATCGATATTGACCGTGCCCTTGAAGCTAAATCAAGAGCGGAAAAGCGTTTATTAGATAAGGATGAAAATACTTCCATCGTGAGAGCAAAAACAGCATTACTAAGAGCGCTTAATCGCATTAATATCGCTAATAACTAAATGATGATTAATTAAAATGAAGGAAACATCGAAGAGATGTCTTCTTTTTTATGGTTTAAATAATCTAATGATTTTTCAATTTTTAGATTATTAACATAACTTATATAAGCATTTAGTGCCGATTCTTCAATTTGAAGCTTTTCTTTGATATTTTCTTTAACTTCGCTTGTTATAGAATAGACATCTAATACCACGAGTGGATACACATCCTTATATATATCGCACGCGTAGGAAAGGTAATCGATACTAAGATTATTATTTGATTGATACGTAAATAGATAATAATTGTTATATGTTTTATTTAAATAGGTAAATGATTCTAATGTAGTAAATGTGTAAATGAATTTATCTTTGTTATAATCATAAATTTTTCTTTTAAATGATATATTAGTTAACGCATCTCTTCCGATGTTTTCTAAGACTAATTTACCTTTGGAAAAGATATAAAAACGAGGATAGCTAGCATGTTCTTCAAAAATAGTGGGATAACTTTCATATAATTTATGGTAAGACTGACTAGGTTCGAATCCATATATTTGATATTCATATTCTTTTTGAATTCTATAAATATATGTCGTGGCTTCTTTACAGTATGAACAACTACTTCCATATTCATAGAGCATGAAGGAAAATTTATTATCTAAATATGAAATAATAATATCTTCATCGACATTAGTTAGATAACTATCTTTATCATTGTTTATAGTGTCTAAATCAGTGATTTTATATATTTTATTACCAGTGGAACATGAGCTAATTAGAAGCGGTATCAATAGTAATAAAATCATCCCTTTTTTATTCATGCTCCTATCTTACATTTAATGAAGTGAAAATAAAATGCTTGTGATACAATAATTAAGGAAAAGAGAGGGATAAACTATGCACGCTTGGCACGATGTGAAAAGTTCACGAATTAATAAAGATTCCTTTTTAGCAATGATCGAGATTTCTAAAGGTAGCAAAAATAAATATGAGCTCGATAAAGAAACAGGTCATTTAATATTAGATAGAGTCTTATTTACTTCCACGCATTACCCACAAAATTATGGCTTTATTCCTCGCACATTTGCTGAAGATTATGATCCACTTGATGTTTTGGTATTATGCAGTGAATCCATATTACCGATGTCATTCGTGGAATGCGTTCCGATTGGTGTTTTAACGATGACAGATAACGGATTGATCGATGATAAGATTATCGCCGTTGCCAAAAATGATCCATTTTATAATTGCTTTAACGATATTAGTGAGATTCCACCTCATATCATGGAAGAGATTAAGCACTTTTTCTCGGTTTATAAAACATTAGAAGGTAAATCCACCGCTATTGACATAGTCGCGGGTAAAGATAAAGCTATTGAAGTTATTTCTCGTTGCATTCTTGCTTATCAAAGACAAATTGAACCTAAAGTTAAAGCCGAAAGAAAAGCCCGTGGCTATTAATTATGATCCAAATCGTTTTATATCGTCCTGAAAAACCGGAAAATACCGGTAATATCATGAGAACATGTGTTGCAATTAACGCAACACTACATATTATTGGCCCTATCACATTTTCCATCGATGAAAAGAATTTAAGACGAGTGGGGTTGGATTATATTAATTCTTTAAAATATCATTTTTATGAAAATTATGATGAATTCATTAAGCATCATAATGAGGATAGCATCTATATGGTGACTAGATATTCAAAAAATGTTTATACGTCTTTTAAATTTGATGATGAAACTAAAGATATCTATCTCATGTTTGGAAGAGAATCAACAGGAATACCTCATGATATTTTAAGAAGACATTTATCTCATACGATGAGAATACCGATGGTTCCAGAAGCGAGAAGTTTAAATCTATCCAACTGTGTCGCTATTGTGGCTTATGAAGTATTATCTCAACTTCGTTTTCCTAATCTAGCAACTGAAGAAGCGATAAAAGGAAATGATTTTCTAATTAATGAAGTTTCAAAACTTAAATAGAAAAAAATCTTGATATAATCATACATATTCTTTTGC
>CAVDWX010000015.1:0-13008 GCA_963612735.1 Gemmiger formicilis
TAGCATGATAGAAAAAGGATATTGCCCGTACTGCCAAACTAATAACGATAAGAATAAGATATTTTTACTTAATTCCGAAGCCTCGATTTGTTATTGTCCGAGATGCGAGAATAAACTCGATACCAGTGAAGCAATCAAGGCTTATAAAGATTTTATCGATCGTAAAATAAAAAAAGTTAATTACATTCTTTTTGTCATTGGCGATTATAAATTAGCGTATCAAGAAGCTGCGGATGTCATTGATTTAGATAAAAATATACTCAGAGCTAGATTTTCTCGCCTTTTAGCGCTTATTAAATTTTCTTCTCTTCGTTACGTGACTTTTAAAAGTGTCTATGATTTATTTAATGAAGAAAGAAAAGCTTATTATCATAAGGCTAAACCTCTTGATTATTTTTCTTTTCTTCAACTTTTTTATTCTTATTTTGAGGAATATTTTGAGGTGATGAATAAGCGACTAATTTATAAAGAGCGTTTTTACGATCTTGATTCTATTGAAATATATTTAAGTCGAATTCATCAAATTGGTTTGATATATTCTTTGCTTATTGAAGAAGTTTCCTATTTGCTTAAAGATAATGAAGTTATTGAATTAAAGACTATTTATAACAAAATTAATAATGATATCAATCGCTTAAATTCGATTAGTAAAGGGAAATTTTATACTTTAGATGGTGTAGAATATTCTCTTTCTTGCTACGATAATTATGATTCCGCTTTAATCGTTAAAGGCTTATCTAATCGTTTATCTCCTTTGTTAAATAAAAAAAATTATCGCTTGAACCCAACAGAAAAAACCGAACGTTCAATAAGTGATAAAATCTATAAAAATTATGTAAGAATGATTAAATATTATCGTTTCTCTACACCTTTAATTATATGTGTCACTATCTTGTTGTTATGTCTATGTGCGACTGGTTTGGTCTTTGAATTTTTAATTCCAAAATCTTATTTTTATTATTTTTATATAGGTTCAGGTGCTTTATTTATAATCTTACTTATCTTACTTATTTTTAAACTTATTTATAAAAAGATAATCAAAAAAAGAGAGAAAAATCTCATCTTTTAATTAGCGACATAAACCGTTTATTTTTAGATACGTAAGTAATTTTTTTAACGCTCGCGCTCGATGGGATATCTGATTTTTTTCTTTTTCTTCTAATTCCGCAAAAGATTTTTCATATCCTTCTGGAATAAAAATAGGATCATAGCCAAAACCAAGCTTGCCTTGAGGTGTCTTAGAAATATGCCCGAGACATATCCCCTCAAATCTAAGAGGCATATCTTCTACATTTAATAAGACTACATCGCATATAAATCTGGCATTTCGATTATTATTTTTTAAATTATTTAATATTTCTTTAATGGCATTAGTGTAGCCACCACATTCATTAGCGTATCTAGCACTATAAAGTCCAGGTTTATTATTTAATACTTCTATCTCAAGCCCTGAATCATCAGCGATGATTGGTAGCGATGTTAATTTTTTAATTGCCTTAGCTTTTATAAGGGCGTTTTCATAATATGATGAGCCGTTTTCATCTATTTCAATAGTGTCGATATTTAAATCTTTTAAGCCATATATGATAATACCGTGACTTGATAATATATCTCTTACTTCTTGAACTTTATGAGGGTTACTTGAGGCAAATACGATTTCAAAATTCATGACTTTATTCTAACAAAAAAGCCCCTAGAATTACTAGGAGCTAATAACCGTCTATATATTATTTATTTTGCTTCTTCGGTAGAAGAATCGCTAGCTGAATTGTTATTAGCGGAACGACGTTCTCTCGCTTTAGCGCGGCATTCTTTGCATCGTTTAGGTTCGTGTAAACCTTTTTCTTGATAGAAAGCTTGTTCGCCTTCGGTGAAGACGAATTCTTTTCCACAATCGACACAAACTAATGTTTTGTCTGGCACTATTGGTGACCTCCATTTAAATTTATAAGTTCGTAAAGGCTGATTTGCATTTTTAATATTTTAAATTATGCCACAAAGCAAGCAATAAACAACAATTTTATGAATTTATTTGCTTTTTTGGTTGTTAGTATTTTTTATATTTTTGTCCTTTAAAAAATAAAAATCCCGATATAATCGAGACTATTTGAATTTTGGAGCAGGTGACGAGAATCGAACTCGCATAATCAGCTTGGAAGGCTGATGTTCTACCACTGAACTACACCTGCGTTTCGCTGCGTTTGATATTATATAATAACGTAGCGAATAATATCAATTTTAAATTTCACAAAATTTTATGAGTTGGTTGATATTTTGATATCCCATCACTTTTTTTACGAGGACGCCATCTTTAAATAGTAGGAGTGTTGGAACGGCATTAATCTGATATTTTGCCGCTAATTCATTAGCTTGATCAACATCTATTTTAACGATAGAAACATCTTTTAATGTGTTTTTTCCATCCGCTTCTTCTAAGACAGGAGTGAGCATTTTACAAGGTCCACACCAAGTCGCAAAAAAGTCGACGAGATGTACCCCGCTTTTAATTTCGTTATCGAATTCGTTAATGTCAGTAATGTGTTTAATCATTGTTATTGTTCCTTTCTTTTAAAATAACATAGAAGTTAAGTAGAAGATTCCTGCTAATAAGATTAGATGTAATGGATAATATAAATAGCATCCATATTGGAACCATTTGGCATTATAGCCTCTTTTACCGTTATATAGCAAAATAAGTGCTCCAGAAAATATGGAAAGAAGCTGAGAGTTTCGATCCCAAAAGATGAATGATGTATTTGGGAATAGATAAGAAGATGCGTAATGAAATAAACTAACGATTATTAAAGCCAATACAATAGTTATATTAACTTGAAATCTCCAATACGATGTTCCTTCAATCGTCGAAATAGTGGTATTTGTTTTCCTCTCCCATACATATTTAACAATAAGATATGAAAAATAGAAGAGACCCAAATAGGCAATAGAAATCCAATCGTATTGGAGCCTTAGAAATGATGGATACCAATATACAATAGCGTCATTTCCCTTTTCATAAGCTTTTAATGTAAAAGATAGTATCCCAATTAATAAAGGCATGATAGAGAGTGGTTTTATATATTTATTGTCTTGTTTTAATAAATAAATCATCGTCGCTCCAAGCAATAAATCAATAAAGATATTTCCATTATCGGCAAGAGAACGATAATCCTTTATGAAGTAACAAATTCCTAAGAAGATTGAAATAAGTAGGGCAAAAATAGATAGTCTTAAAATGTATTTTTTAATGCTTCTAGTATGCAAAACTCCTTCAACGATTAAAAAGCAAAATAACGGGAGCGATAACCTTCCTAAATTACGCAAGATATAAATGGGGATAATTTGACTTGGATAAAATATTTCTAAAAGCACTCCAATGTGATCTAGAGTCATTGTTATAATGGCAATTAATTTTAGTATAAATCCATTAAAAATTAGTTTATTTTTGATTTTATCACTTAAATTATTCATTTTTTAATCCATGGCTTGACTAATAGCGGTAAGAAGGATTGGGATGATATTGTTTGTGGCATGAGCCACGTAAGAGGCGGTAAAACCAAAATAATTGTAAACGAGGCTTAAATATAGTCCAGCCAAAATATAATTTGGTAGATTTATTAGCTCATTTATAATATTAGTGGAACTGATATTAAAATGAATTAATCCAAATACGATTGGAGTGATAATGTAGGGTAATGCCTTATTAATTCTTTTTAAGAGTGTAAATAGGCCTAAACGATAAGTGATTTCTTCGCATAGTGGTCCTACTAATCCAAACAAGATAAGGGAAGGAACTAGATAATTACTATATATAATTTCAATACTTTTTTGATTGTCGTTACTAGTTGTGTCTTTGAAGATGAGTCTAATAATGATGTTATATCCCATTGAAACAAAAATGAGTCCAATGCCTAATCCAAAACCGACTGGAATGGTCCATATTTTTTTAAAACTAGTGGCGATATTTTTGATAAACGGCAATAACACGCATATAAACGCTAGAAGAATAAAAGCGTAAGTTGAATAGTTGACGAGCATGGCGTATGTGATGTCGTATTCGGACATAAATCTAAAAATGACATCTGAAATTAAGCCAAAGAAAATTAAACCGATTGAGCCGATTAAAAAAAGTCCTAATTCGTATAAAGGTGGAAGCCAAGTGACGTGGCCTTTTGCGGTTTTATTTAAACTGACATTTTCTTCTCCACAACTAGGACATTCATCGAGCATTGAGTCGTATTCTCGTCCGCATTTATAACATTTTAATTTATCGAATAACATTCTCTTTATTTTCTACAAGAAAAATAATACACTAAAAAAGTGAAATTGAAATATATTATTTGTTGTTGGAGATAGATATGATACTAAATACGAGTTTTATGTCAGATAACCTTGCGCTTTATGTCAATATTGGCCTTTATGTTTTATTTGGTTTAATAGTTCTAGGATTATTAATTGCTGCTTTGGTTGGTTATAAAAAAGGGATTTTTTCTTCCACATTTAGACTTTTATTCATGGGAATGCTAGTTATACTAGCGATTTGCTTATTAAACCCGACCGCTAGTCTAATTGGTAGTATCCCTCTTAATAAAATTATTGGCGCTAAGTCGATAGTGATGACTAACACCGCTTCTAATCGAGATTATGTTGTACCTATCACCACTATTTTTGACACTATTGGAGAATTTTTTAAAGGTTATTACATTTTATTTAATGTTTCAGGTGGATCTTCAACCACTCCGAGCAGCTACTCCTTAGCGGTTGCTATTTCGATGGTTAAACTCATTACATTTTTAATCGATTTAATCTTTATTTTAATTTTCGGGAATCTCTTATCATTGATTTTATGGCACGCCTTATTTAAACATCTCATTCCTAAGATTGCTCGAAAGAAAATTAAACTTCCTTGGGTGGGAATGTTTGAAAGAATGGTCACTTATGTTTTATTGATGTTTTTATTTTTGTCGCCTCTTTCTTCAATGGTGAATATTGCTTCACAAGCTTATAAACGCAATAAATTAGGAGATTCATCTAATTCTACTGTACAAATGGTGGGTACATTTCTTGATACATATAATAATTCATTTGTGGCTAACACTTTTTTTAATTGGACGGTTGATGATAACGGTTTAACACTTGACGCTAAATTTATTTCTACCATCACTTCTTCTTCAATTGATGGAACTGCTGTTAGCATTATTGATGAAGTTAATAATGTTGCTTCTGTTGCTGTTGCGGCATCGGTATTAATCGATAATAACAACCAATTCACTCTTTCACCTTTATTAAGCGGAGAAGTGGCTACCGAAGCTTTAATAGCCTTATTTGATACCATTCAAAATTCTAATTTGATTATGGGCATTATTCCTATCGCGGCCACTATGGCGGTCAATAGCGATTTATTGAGCAAATATCTCGATACATCGATGATGGACGTTTCTGACATCGATTGGAGTAAGGAATTATTTAACATTGAACAAGTCGCTGCCGACATCTTAGATACCGGTATTCTTACCCATTTTGTGGATGCTGAAACTGGCGAGATGAAGACAAGTGTTGATACTGCTCAATTATTTAAAAGCATGATATCGGCTGAAAATTATCCATATTATAAACGGGTCATTGCTTCTATCGATGATTCAAAATTATTATCTAGAGCTCTTCCTTGTTTACTTTCTTATTTAGGAAGCACTAATTCTGATTTAGGTAAATATCTTCCATCTTCTTGGGATGAATTAAATGATATTTCGTGGGGCTTTGAACTTGGTTTAATTTTTGATTCATTTGTCAAACTAATCAATGTCGATGACACTATTGTAGATTTTATTGTTGATGGAATTAAAAACAAGACCACCGAAGATAAGGAATTCTCATCTAATTTAATTAAGAATTATGTTGTTCCTAATTTCGATGTTTATAAATCTGTGCTGTTAGGCAAAATACTTGATAATGGACAAATTGATACTTCCGTTTTGGATAATGAAGGAAGAACAATTGTTTATAAAAAAGGTTCAAAAATCAGTGGTCGATATTATTCTTTATTTGATTCTCAATTGATGAAATTTATTCTTTCCCCAATGTCTGAGCTTCTCCTTTCTTCGATGAGCAGTTCTCTCGACGATAGTCAAAAGCAAGAACTTAGCGATACTTTAGATTCTCTTGATAATGGGGCTTGGATGAAAAATTATAAAGAAGAATTTGCGAGTATCTTTTATGTTTTAGATGCAGTTAAAGATAATGACACTGCTTTAAATGCTCTTTTAGATGACCCAACTGCGATTATTCCAGATAACGATTTTTCAAAGATGGATACTGATGTGGTCAATACATTAGCTAAAGCTCTTAATCGTATTGATAATTCTAAATTATTATCAGCGGTAGTGACTCCTGCGATTAGGAGTGCATTATTAAGTGAAGACACTAAAAAAACTCTCACTGATATCGGTTTAGATGTCGACATCATCGAATCAGGTTTAGATGAAGCTAAAGCTAATAAATGTATTGGCAAAGAATTAGCGTCTTTAGTGAAGGTTTTACCCACTGTTGGCAAATTGACATCAAAACTAAATAATGATGAATACAAAAATGATAGCAATAAATTATTAAAAGCACTTGGAGAAGATTATGCTGATATCGCTCTTATTTTAGATGCCATTTATAACAACCAAATTATCAATCCAAAATCGAGTAACGATAAGAACTATTACAATGTTTTGGAATATGTTTTTAAACAAGTTGACTTTAATTTAGATACTAACAAATTAAGCGAAGTGAAATGGTCAAATACTTATGATGTTGATGGCAATTTCTTAAAAGACAAATATGGTAACCCAATTTTTGACGGTGAAAATGGATATATCGCTAATGTCATTAGAAAAGTGGGCTTATCCGGCATTGTTGGAGAATTATCTTCTCTTGGTAGTGCTAGTCAGCCAATGCAAGTTTTATATGATTTTGAAACAACCGCTACATACAATTTAAAATCGATATTAAGTGAAGTTGAAACCAGTACTGTTTTTAAATCAGTAATGGGATCGTTCCTAGATAAAAATATGGAAAGTACTGGCGTTATCAATGAATATGCTTCATTTGAAAATGTTTCTAACTGGGAAATAGAAGGTAATAATTTACACCGTTTAATTCTCTGCTTTAAAGATTTTGAATTGAATATGAGTAACCTCGATGTTTCTCAAGTAACCGATATCGTTAGACTTGATGATGTTTTACACGCTTTAGCTAATTCCACAATTTTTGATTATACCGACGAAGAAGGCACTACTACCTACACATTTGGTAAATGGCTATATAGTAAGCTTATCTCTTCTAATAGTTCTTCAAGTTCATCAAGTGGACAAATTTCTTTCTCTGATTTATTTAAAGATCCGGATAATGAAACAAAAAACGCTGAAGGATATACCGATTGGGAATTAATGAGTCAAACTAGAGGCACTATTAAAAAACCATCCGATAGTGCTAATTCTATTTTTAAATATGATATCGAATCACTAGATGAACGAGAAGATTGGGCCACTAGTGAATATGCATATGATTTCGATACGAGTAATTACGCTGATGAATACTGGGATGATCCAGGCTTTAAAACTGATTATGTTGATAATAATTTATTTGGCGATGATGAAATTGGTTCGATTGTCAAAATTTTATATTACGGTATTCAAATGAAATTATTCGCTTCTGATGGATTTAAAATTTCAAATATTACTAGCAATGATTTTAAAGGGTTAATGGAAGCGATGAATGACACTCATATCTTTAGAATAGCCATTTATAATATCTATCGCATTGCCGCGGATTCAATTAAAGATAATGACAATATTGGTTTTGATTTATCCGGGGCCTTTACTCCATATCTAGTTACGACATTATCTGACTCTTTAGAAGAAACTGATGAAATAAAAAATAATCGTAAAGAAGAAATTCAGTATTTAGTCGATATATTAGATGGTTTAAAAATCGTTGAAGATAAACATTTATTTGATAATGGCAGTTTAAATACCACTAATTTTGATGGTGAAGCCTCTACTTCATTAAAGAATGTTTCATTATCGATGAATAAATCAAAAGTATTCCATCGATTAGGAAATAAAAACGATGTTAAAGAATTGACTACTTTCCAAAATGTTCTCGATAAATTCTATACTTGTGATTCTATTAAAATCATGATTTATTCATCGGAATCTCCTAAGGATGCTTATAATTCTGCGACTGGAATTTATAATGATTATCTTATCGAAGGCAATGAAGAAGGAACTACCGATTGGTATAAGACCAAATCGAATTATATTCTTCATAATTATTTCCCATATGATGAAAGTGCCTCTTCTTATAATGATCAAGAATCAGAGATTTCTAATATATTTGAAACGGTTTCTAGTATTATTGCTGGACCAAAAGCTGATGGAAGTGGTAATTATCCTGGTCTAGTGGATGAAAGTAACGAACCGACAATTGACTTTTCAAAAGTGAAATGGGTCAAGGCTAACACTGATTCTATTAGAGATTACGTGTTCCCACTTTTAATCAAGACCGCGACATTAAAAGATGCACCTTGCAATATCTTAAATGATCGTTTAGATGATATAAATGTCAGTGGTAGCGAATTCGTCGATTTAAAATCCATCAATGCTTATTATCATTATTTTAAAGATTCCTCAGTTAGTCCTAATTTTGAAAATACATATGATGAAAATGATTTTGATTTCATTGCTGAACTTTTATCCAATATTGGAGATGAAAGTGATCACAATAAAATCAATTACATCATTCAACATTTCGATGATATTAGCGCTGAACAAGTTGATGTTTTAAGCGATTTCTTAAAGACATGTTTAACTAGTTCATTAACTCATACATCTGGTCCTAGATTGGTATTTAACGGATTAGATGAAACTGGTAATGCTACATATAAGCAATACGAAACGGGCAATATCTACACTAATGGAAGCACCTTCATGCAACAAATCATGATGGAATTTTATGCCAAGTTCCAAGAAAAAGATAGTGCTGATTATAAACAAAATAGTATTTTCTATAATATTAATAATGATAAGGATAATTATCTTTATAAGAGTGCAGTCGAAAAGATTACCGGCGTTCCTCAAGTCTATTTTGAATATGGGGTTAACGAAACTAAACTTGCTCTAGAAGAAAACGAAATAGACGCTATTTTTGATGCTTTGAAAATTATTTTAGGTGATACTTCTGGTAATGGATTAGTGGATTCGACTGGTAATTCTACTTCTGATTTTTCTAAAGTCGATTGGGCTAATGATAGTAACGTTGATATTATTGATAAATTTTTAAAGAGCATGAATAGCAGTGAAACATTATGCGATTCCATTTCTAATATCATCGATTCACGTTTAAGCGATTTAGATGTCTCGAGCAGTGACATTGATTTAAGTAAAGCTAACGTTTTTTATCAATATCATGTCGATGAAAATGGTCGATATTTATCAAAAGACGCTGATATTAATGTCGATGGAAAATTGACTGATTCGGATATCGATTACATTGTCCAATTGCTTAAAGACTATAACGCATATAATAACAACGATACTACTTCAATGTTTTATTGTTTGACTAATATTTCATCTTTAAATTCTGAACAAGTTGAAAATTTAGGTAATGAATTAGCCAAAATGAATAACCAACCTATTTTCCATGTTGCTGGTGCAAAAAACGATGAAGGTCTTACTGTTTTCCAACAAGTCATGAAAAAAGTGTATTCCACAATTCAAGGCGACGATACTATTCAAGGTGCTTTCTATAATGAACGTAATCCTAAAGATTGTTTTGCTACCTATAATAGCGCTACTGAAAAAGAAAAATATGTTGCTTCATCTTTCTTTACCACTAAGGATAGCTTTATTCAAGAAACTCAAAATAACGAAGTTAAAAGTGTATTTGAAGCAATTAGCGTTATTTTTGGTGATGATGAAACTAGTGGATTAAAAAAAGATGATGGGACAAATACCTTAAACTTCTCTGAAATCACTTTTAGTGGAGAAAACGGAAGCCATAATTTCAAAGTTATTTGTGCTGTTTTAGAAAGAATGAATGAAACTGAAACTTTATTTGATGTTGTTCCTAACGGTTTAGATAAATGCTTTGCTTCCGTTACACTTGGTAGTGGCAATTTCTCAAGCGTCAATTTATTACATTCTAATTTATATTATCAATATGGTGAAATAACAGAAGGCAATGCCGTTTATACTAACAAAATGAGTAATAGCGATATTGATTTTATTAGCGATTTATTAAGTCAATATACTCTTCGAGAAACTAGTGAAGATTCCATATTCTATTTAGTTGATCACGCTGATGGATTAAATAAAGATCAATCAAACAAATTAGCGGAGCATTTAATTAATTTTAGAAATCAAAATATCTTCCATGCCGGTGGTAATGTAACCACTTCAACCGTCATTACTAACGATAATGAAACAACTGTTTTCCAAGAAATTATGATGTCGATCTATACGCAAGACAGCATTAAAGATTATTTCTATAACGCTAGTGATTCATCTTCTAAAGACTTCAATATGAACGAAAAATATAGCGATGCAACTAGTAAAGCTTTGTCCATTGTTAAAAATTTCTATACTTTCGTTGATAGCGATGGCTCACAAGAAACTGAAATTAAAAATATTGCTGCTTTCACTCAATATACTAAAACTTTTGAAACATTAGGTAGTAGTAGTGGCTTAACTGATTTCACTGATGAGATTATTGATACGCTTAATGATGCTTTAACGTTATTAGATAAGACTGAAACAATGTATGATATTGTCCCTAATGCTATGTATAAATTCTTCAACAATAACACTAATGCGATGAGTGGTGTTGATTTAAAAAAAGCGAGCCCGTATTTTAATTACACTTATGATAGTTCTACTCCTGATTATACGGCTCGATATAACACAACAAAATATAATGAAATTGAAACTATTTGTGATTTGATTAGAGATATCAGAGATATGAAAGATCTTAATTTTAACGATGTTTCTAATATAGATGATAATACTCTTGAATCTTTACAAAATGGACTTTTAAAAGATGCTCATGATTCTTTAGCGTTACATCTTTCAAATCAATTTAGTGTTTCTAAAACAAGCGCAATTGATTCTACTACAGTGTTTGAAGATATCGTATATAAGCTATATCATGAATCAAAATTAGATGAATTTGCTTACGATAGTAACGTTGATGATGCTAAAAATTACAATCCTCTTATCACCACTAAAGAAGGGAGAGTTGAATATAAAATTAAGTATTTAATTCGAAATACTTCTTGCTACGATATTGGTTATAAAGGACTTGATGGTTTATCTAATGATGGCTTTAACGGTGATTGGAGTGCAGAATTAGATGATTTAATCACACTTATCAAAGACGGACGAAGTCTAGTCGGTGAGGGTGGTAGTTTTACTAATTTAAATATTTCTAAATTATCCGCTGATAACTCAAGAACGTTGATGGTTGACATCAATGCTCTTAATACTTTAAATGATGCTCTTCCAAAATTACTTAGAGATGGATTTGGTGACATTGGTTTAAAAACTTATTCTTCATATGACGAAACTGATTATGCTTATTATTATTTTTCACAAAAGCAATTTGGTGGAGTTGATAATTTAGCAAGTGAAGGTAGCGAAATTTATAACTTACATACCTTCTTTAGTTCTATATCTAGCGAATCCGGTTTAGCAGATTTAAGTGGTGATGCGATGTCTACTTCTTTAGAAGATACGACTAAGAGTGAAGGACTTTTGACTTTCCTTAAAAATTCGCTCATCTATAATACTAATAAAGATAATCCTTCGCTTGAAACTTGGGGTTTGGATAATCCTTGTCGAACTTCTGGCTTATTCTTATATAATGCCTATAAAACTATTGATATGTCTGGGGGAGATACTACTAATCCTAAAACACTCGTACAATATGTTTTAAATAACCATAAGTATGGCACTAATGCGCCAGCCTTTAATAGAATTGCGCTTTTATCTAAAATTGTCCAGGACATTAACCCTGTTGATGAAGCCACTTCCTTTAGTAAGATTATTTCTTCCGCTAAAGTAAATTTAAATAGTTCCGTCTTTAATGATAATGCCTCTTATTTAAATACTGTACAAATTAGCATTCTTACTAACGCCATGGAGGCATGCTACGACGTTTATGCTAATGGAAGTAATGTTCGTTCATATTTATCTAGTGAAATTGTTTCTGGATTCCTTTCTGAAATTATGGAAAGAGAATATAAAATCTGTTCTGATAGTTCTTATTGCTATGAAGTCATTGCTTTTGGTCCAAGCGATCATGATGATTTTAATAAATATAGCTATAACAATATTTGTGAACTAGAAAAAAACGGTGTCACTGGAGCAATTAAAGTTTATGAAAGCTGTAGTGGTTTAATATCTCCATCAGGTTCTTCTAAACCTAATAAAAGCGATATTGTATCGGCTTTTGCCTTGATGGGGAATGGCAATGAAACTATTTATACCAATTCTAAGATTGCTCTTGATTTTTATTCATCTCGGCTTGGAGTAATTATTGATGGTTTATATACAACCTCTACCACTTCATATTATCCACTTATGCCACCTACCTATAGCGGTGACTTTACTCCTGCTAAATATAAGTTAACTGATGAGGTTACTATCTTTAATGATTCAACATTTAAGTTTAATGATTACGGCGTTAAACTTGGTCAATTCTTAGTTGATGCTAATTACGCTAATGATAACTAAACTATGGAAATTAAGGAGACTAAAATTGCTAAAATAGTGGTCAATAAGTCAAAATTTATCTCTATATTATTTCCTTTAAATAATGTAGATGACTTCAAACCAATTTTAGAAAATATTAAAAAAGAATATCCAAAAGCTACTCATTATGTTTATGCCTATAGAGTGGATACGGTTTCTAAGTCATGTGATGATCGAGAACCAAAAGGAACAGCAGGTCGCCCTTTATTAGAATTATTAC